>NZ_JBIUCG010000009.1:0-86419 GCF_044548645.1 Nocardia sp. NPDC051929
TGGGATAAGCCCTCTCATTCATCTACTTGGACGTGGCCGTTCTAGACGCCGTTCCATTATGTGATATACATCACATGCCATTGGCCGTGGCGTCGTCAGAAGAGGGTGTCGCGGCCCGCAACGGCCGTAGCCGGTGGGTCCACACTGGGCTGGTTCGGCGTCGATATCAACCTCGATCGCACCGACGAGGTCAATGTTGTCCGAGTGGGCCGGTGAGATATGGGCAGGCTATTGATTTGCGCGATTTCACCGGCCCTCGTATTCAACTGCGCCCCAAGTGATGTGATCTCATCCAGATCGGTCTTCAGCGGCTCGACCATCGGGAGCTCTCCATTGTTAGCACCAAATCCCCGCTACAGCAGGCGTGAACGCATCACTCCGGAGGCGGCGGGGTTGTGGCCCATCGACGGGTGCCGGGGTTGCGGCGCGAGGAGTTGGCGCGCGCGGCGGGGGTCTCGGTCGACTACTACGTGCGCATGGAACGCGGCAGCCTCGCAGGCGCCTCCGAATCCGTCCACGACGCCCTGGCCACCGCGCTGCAAGCCCCGCTGAACGCAACGCGAGGGTCAGATGGTGACGACGATTTTGCCGACCTGATGTCCCTGTTCCAGGTGGTGGTGTGCGGCGACGATGTCGTCGAGGGTGAACACGCTGTCGATCGTGGGGTGCAGGGCGCCGGTGCGGATTCCCGCGGTCAGGAATGCCGCGATGCGGCGCACCGCCACAGGGTCGAGGGTGTGCTCGAAGCTCATGTACCGGATCATCGTGATCGGGCTGGCCGGGAACGGCGCGGGCCGGGGATCGAGCCAGCCCACCGTGACCAGGGTGCCGCTGAATGGCTTTGCCGCGTCGGCCAATTGGGCCAGGCCGGGACCCATGACGGAGTCCAAGACGATGTCGGCGCCGGCCCCGGCGGTGTGCCGGTGCGTGGCCTCGACGACATCGTCGTGGTCGGTGACGATGACAGCGGCGGCGCCGGTGGCCAGCAAGATGTCCCGCTTCGCGGCGTGCCGGGTGACGGCTAGGGGAACAGCGCCGATCTGGTTGGCGATCTGGATGGCGGCGAGGCCGACAGAGCTGGAGGCGGCGGTGATCAGGACATGGTGACCGGGTCGCATCGCGGCCTTCTCGACGAGGGCGCCGTAGGCGGTGGAGTAGGCCACCCATAGCGCTGCGGCGCTCGTGGCGTCCAGTCCGGCGGGTCGAGCGATGACCCGATCGGCGGGCAGGACGATGTGTTCGGCGTAGGTGCCGTTGATGTCCATGTCGGGCACGGCGGTGACGACGACCGCATCGCCGATCGCCCATCCCTCGACCTCGGCGCCGAGGGCATCGATCGTTCCGGTTGCTTCGACTCCGAGACGGGCGTGTGGCATTCGGATCGGCCGCGGGGACATGCCCGCACGCACCATCTGGTCCAGTCGGTTGATGCCGATGGCTTCGACCTTGATTCGCACCTCGTCGATGCCCGGGTCGCCGACCGGCTCGTCGATGATGCGCAGGACTTCGGGGGCGCCGGTCTCGTCGAAGACGACGACTCGTGACATGGAAGGCTCCTGACTCAAATTTCTTGTACAGTCGTTCTAGGAACAATTTCTAGTACAGTCGTTTTAGGAATGTCAATCCGCGAACGAGGGAGCGCAACGATGGCAGGGCGGCCGGTCGACCATCGACACCGGGAAGAGCTGCTCGAGGCGGTGGTCGACTACACGATCGAGCATGGGCTCTCCGAACTGTCGTGGCGGCCGGTCGCGGCAGGCCTCGGGGTCTCACCGACCACCCTGGTGCACCACTTCGGCACCAAAGAACAAATGCTTCAGGCCATCCTCGAGCGGTTGCGGCGGCGCATGTTCGCTGCCACCGGTGATGCGGCGGGCGCGCATCCCGACCTTGCGACGGCAGCCCGCGCGGTCTGGACCCGCAGCTCCGACCCGCGGCGGTGGGCGGAGTTCAAACTGTTCTTCGCCGTCTACGGGCGCGCTCTGCAAGCTCCGCGCCAATTCGCCGACTTCCTCGACCATGTCGTCACCGACTGGAAGATCGCACTGTGCGAAGCCCAGGCGTCCGACACCGACCCCGAGACCGCGGCTCGCACAGCCACATTGGTGATCGCCACGATCCGCGGCCTGCTGCTCGACCTGCTCGCCACCGGCGACCGCGACCGGGTCCAGGACGCCGCCGAGAGCTTTCTGGGAACTCTCGAGCGCCGGGCGTGACCTCCGGAGATCTCGCTCGGCTAGGCGTGGCGGCCGAGAGCTCAGGAGCTGCGGCGAGAACTCGGTGAAAGCGGTCTGCGCGCGTCGGTATCCGGTCGGCACGACTGGAACAGCAGCTCCACCGCGGTCCGCAATCGGTCAAGCGGTTCGCCGCTGTTGACCGTGGCCGCGCGAATCTGTTCCACCGTGCGGCTCAGCGCGTCCTCCACAGCAGCGTGCGCCCGCGCCCCAGCGAACCGTTGGCAACCCGCCAGCCGCCAGTTCGATTGGCGACCTCCCCGATCCCGGCCGCGTCGAGATCCGCCGGACCTGGCGGTGCGCTCCCAACGGCGCGAACAGCGTCAGGATGAGGTGGTTCTCGCACCGTCCTGACGCTGTTCAGCTGGACTTCACCCTTCTAATCTGGGTCCTGTCGTCAGCTCAGCCTGCTCGGTTCCGTCTCGACGAATTCCGCGCCCTTCGGTGGGCATCGGCTCCGGATGAGTGGGTTGGCGACCGGGCTATGGGCGAGTCACCTCGGTGGCGTGGAGGTTGCGCAGGGTGCCGTCGCCCGCGTCGTACTGGGAGGGGTAGAGCAGTTGTACGGCGACGGTCAGGGGTGTCCCGGGCTCGATGGTGTGGGTGTCATCCGGCGTAGCGATCACGACCGATCCGTCTGTGCCGTCCTTGATCACGCTGTACCACTGACTCTGCTGGGGATTGATGCGGGTTCGTGGCGGGACGTCGAAACCGATCTCCCACCACACCACCCGCTGTTCGTGGGCGGCCAGAGTGAGTTCGTAGCTGATGACCCAGCCCTTCGCGTCGTCGGGCCAGGTCTGGGGCCACTGCCCGACGATCACGGGGGAGACGGTGACGGGCGGTCGGTCGACATCGGTGGTGACCGAGCCGGAGTGTCGTTCGGCGGTATTGGCGCGTGAAGGTGAGGTGATGAGGCTGGTGCAGGTGAGTCGGCCCTCGAACTGCGGATCGATCGTGCCGGTCAGGTGGATGACCGCTTTGCCGCCCTTGGGCAGGTCGATCGGCATGTGCAAGCCGTCGCGAACCGAACCGGTGCCGCAGACAGCTCCGTTGTCGGCTTGGCAGGTCAGTTCCAGATCGGTCAGCTCTGTCGGGACGGTGCCGTCGAGCACGGCGTCGGGGGCGTCGTTGGGGCCGAGATTCTGCACACCGATGGTGTAGGTGATCCGATGCCCCGACTGTGCTGTCTGCGGGCCGCTGATCTCCAGAGGCATTTCCGCGGGCAGGGTCACCTTCAGGTTCCTGATGCGGTGGTAGGCGGTCGCGGCGCCGGTTCCGGCCGCGAAGCCCAACTTGAAGGTCTCGGGCACGCGGGGCTGACCGTCCGCACCGCCGAGATCGAAATTGTCGATCAGCAGGGTGCCGTTCGGGTTGGTCTTGTCGGCGTGCCGAACCGTGAGCCGACCGCCGATGATGGAGACCTGGATGTGAGCGCCGCGCTCCCAATCCGCGCGGAATCCGCCCGGCACCGCAACGCCGGTGAGCCACCTGAACCCTTCCCGCAGGTTGCCTGCTCCGCGTACCCCGAGAGTGTTGGGCCGTGATGTACCGCCTCCGGTACCGGCCAGGGGTGTGGCGAAGTTCCCGAAGTTGTCGAAGCCGACGCCGACGAATCCGGCGGTGACCCCGGGTGCCACGATCTGCCCCGACCCCGTTTTCGTAGTCGAGTAGCCGAGTGCGGCGCCGATACCGCCGGGCTGGGTGGTGTGCGCGCCGTCGATCACGTAGACGCTGAAGCCGTCGCCGAGCATGGCTGCTCCCTCGCAGGAGTAGTCGAAGTCGATGGTGACCCCGAGCGTGGAGGAGAACGCCTGATCAAGGAACGCTGTCCCGGCCTGGGAGTTGGCGTTGGGGGTGAGTTCCAGGCTGCCGTCGTGCAGCCGCGCGCTGCCCAGTAGATGCCAGTGCGGGTTGGTCACGGTGTCCTGGGTGAACGATTCGATGATCGGGAACTGTGCCTGCTGGATGGTGACCGGTGCATACGTCGTCATAGTCGTCCTCCTTGGCCGGATATGCCATGAGATGAGCGGTTGCGCCACGTGGATCGGCTTCGCCGCAGATCCGGCGAAGCCCCGGGCTACTCATGCCGCCCCCGGCCGAGTAGCCAAGGGCCACACCCGTCGACTGTAGGAACATTCGAGCGCGACCGATTCACCTCTTTCGAGTGAACCGGGGCAGCCACCGTCACCTACGCTTCTGCTTCAACGGCGCGACGCCGCCGGCTCGTCGTCCATGCGATATCCGGCATCGGGCGGTCCTCCCCGGCCGCCCAACTGCTTGCCGAGGTCGGTGTCGTTCGTGGTGCGCGAGACGCCCAGCGGCCGGGCGACCGAGGAGCGACACCGGGGCATGCACCGAGAGTTCCAGCCGGAGCGTGGAAACATCGATGGCACCGTCGACGAGGCTTACCGGCTGCGGATTTCAGGCGGCGGCTTTCGCGAGTCGCCCAGTCGTTTCCGGACGGTGGCCGTGATCCGGCGTCGTCCGGAGCCGGACGTCGAAGCCGCGTAGGCGCTGACGAGTATCAGTGCGCAGCCGGACAACTGGAGCATCGTGGGCTGCTCGCCGAGGACGACCGCCGCCAAGGCGAGCGCACCGACCGGGGTCAGCATGAGCATGGCCGCGCTCACCGTGCTGCTCAGGTGGGCGGTGGCCAGGGCGATCAACAGCCAGCCGCCGATCTGTCCGCACACCGCCGTCAGGGCCAGCCAGCCCAGAGCCGCCCAGCCCGGCGTGAATGTGACCCCTGGCCACAGCGCTCCGACGACGGCCGCGGACAGGAGCACCACCCGGTAGGACTGGACCACCTGCCCGTTGTGCCCGCCGCGGCGCAGGAGGAACAGGAACGCCGAGTAGCACAACGCGGCGAGGACGGCGTGGACCGTGCCCGATACGGGGTCGCTGCCGGAGGCTCCGGTCTCGAAGACGCCGCCGGTGAGCAGGATGCCCGCCACCAGGAACGGCGAGACGACGAGGAACGCGCCCCGAATCGGCTCGCGGTCGATGAGCAGCGCCAGCAGCGGAACGATGACGACCTGCGCGTTCACCAGCACCGCGGTCAATCCGGCGCCGACCTCGTAGATCGCTCGCGTCCACAGCAGCGCATCCGCGGCGAACAGCACACCGGCGGTGACAGCGACCGCGGCCTGTCGCCAGGACAGCGCACCTTCCCGGCCCCGTTCACCACCGGCCAGCGGCCACAGCAACGGCAACGGCAACGCACAACGGAAGAACGTGGCGGTGGCCGGTGCGACGCCGGACAGATCGATGAAGACCCCCGAGGTCGCGACGCCGAGCGCGCCCACGGCCATCGCCGACCGGGGCCGTGCCCGAACTCCGCGCGACACCGCTCCCAGAAATCGCTGCCGCCGCGAACCATTGAGCATCGGCCGACGCTACAACCGAAGGATCGGCGAGGGCATCCGATTATCCGCGCGATGGCGAGGTGCGCAGGCGATTGGACCGGAGCACTGGTTCGAACGCGCGTGGCGTCGTGCTGAGATTCGGTGTGAATCCTTTTCCCGAGGTCGGTCCTCTCATAGTCGTGCCGGCAATCGGGTCGGCACGGTAACGAGGAGGTCGTTGTGATCATTGCCGCTGTCGCTGTCGCCGCCGTGCTGGTCGGCTGGTGTAGCGTGACGCTGCTTCGCCGCCGGAGCCGCTCCCGTGACTGACCGGATCTGGCCCGACGAACAGTTGGTCGTGGCAGCGCGCGAGGGCGACGCCGCCGCGATCACCACACTGGTATCGGGCTCCTATCCGCATGTCCGCCGGTTCGCCCACACACTGTGCGCCTCCGCCGAAGACGCGGAGGACGCCGCACAGGAGGCGCTGATCATCCTCTACCGCAAGATCGGGACCTTGCGGGCCTCCGGCGCGTTGGCGTCGTGGATGTTCCGCATCGTCCGCAACGAGTGCCTGCGGCAGTGGCGAACGAAGATCAGGCAGCCCGAGCCGATTCCCGACGCCGCCGTGGCGTCGGCCGAGGAGGAGGCGGTGCGGCGGCTCGAAGCGGGCCGGGTGGCGGCCGTGATCGCGGCGCTGCCCGCCGACCAGCGGCGGGTACTGATCATGCGCGATGTGCAGGGATACAGCGGCCGCACGGTCGCGGGCATGCTCGGGCTCAGCGTCGCGGCGATGAAGTCACGGCTGCACCGCGCCCGCGCGACGGTCCAGCACGAGCTGCGGAACACACCGTGGCCGGACTCCGGAGAGGAGCGAACGAAATGACCGACGAGCGAAGCTTCGCCAGCGCCTCGGTGCCCCGGCACCTGGCCCGCGGTGTCGCGGGCTTCGGCGCGCTGATCGGCGCGATCGCATTGCTGCCGGTATTCGGGGCGTTCAGCTTGCTGCTCGCGCCGGTGGGTCTGCTCGCACTGCGCGGGTGCCCGACCTGCTGGGCGATCGGATTGGTGCAGACGATCTCCCGGGGCCGGTTGCGGCGTTCGTGCGTCGACGGTCAGTGTCGATTGACCCCTGCCGGGCACGGTCGGACAGAGCACACGACAGTCGATCAAGTGCCCGACTCGGCGGTATCGCTCTTCGCCGATCACCGTGTCGCGGTTCGGTCACCGCGGGACTTCTCACGCCGGGACTGACGGGGCCGTCGTCCATCGAGGCCGAGCGCATGATCGCGGGGTGCGCTCGGCTCGGTGCGGTCCGGGTCGCTGTGCGCCGCTGAGCTGCCGAATTCCCTCCGGACAGGTCGAACGAGGTCGTCGCGATGGACGGCGACATGGCGCTATCGCGGTGGCGATGTGGGTTGTACGCTGCGGCGACTCGAGTCCGAGTCCGCGATGATCAGTCGGACTTCACCGGCGACCGCGCGACCTCGGGAAGTCCCCCGATGACACCGTCGGCTTCCGAAGCGTGAATCTCCTTCTCGCTCAGGCCGAGTGCGGTGAGCAGCTCCGTGTTGTGCTGGCCGAGCAGGGGAGCGGGCCGACGGTGATCGCGGCGCGGGTTGCGGGAGAACCCGACCGGCACGGTGCTGTGGCTGGCCGTCTCGGCGGCAGAATGGGCGACCGGCTCGAAGTGCTCCCGGAACCTTCACCTGTCCAGCAGCACGTTCCGGACACGATTCACTGGCGCGCGACTTCGCGCCGGATGGGGAACGAAGAGATACCGCCTCGACGTCGTCGCGACCAGCATCGTCGACGTAATCCAGCACGCGGGCGGATGGTTGTTCGACCGCTCGGTCGCCGGGTGGGATGTCACGGCGCTGGTGACCGACCCGTCGGACACGCGACCGCTGCGCATCCTCGGCGCGGAGGCGCTCGACCTCGAGCAAGTGCTCGCCCCGCGCGGGCAGGGGCGTCAGCCGCACGCTCTCGCGGTGGCCGCCGACGTCTGCGAATGCGATCGCCGGGCGCGCCGGGGTCTGCTGAAGGCGCTGGACGACGGCGGCGTGCAAGTGGTGTTCTGGGGTGAGTCTCGAACCGCCTCCCGCGCGGGCGCATTCCGCCCGCGTCACATCCCGTTGTCCGCGTCTGCCGTGGCGTCGCCGAACGCCGAAACCGCGCAGGCGACGGTGCAGCAGGCGTGGTCTGAGAGCTGCTCGAGGGTGATCACGCTGCCGGTGATCGCTATCGGTGGGGTGACCGGCAGTACGCGGACTCGGAGGGAATCGGTTTCGGCGATCTGGTCCGCCGGAAGCAAGGCCCAGCTGTGCGGGTCGGAACCGATCTCGACCACGGCGTCCTGGGTGGTTCCGATAGGCCGGCCGAACTTCGGACGCACTCCGGCTTCTCGGAACGCGGCGTCGATCGCGTCGTGCAGCGGCGGATCGGACTGCCGGGACGGGACCCGCAGTGCGTCCCCGGCCAGGTCGGTGATGGCGGCTACGCCGCGCGCCGCGGCGGGATGATCTCTGGACACCACCGCGCGCAGCGGTTCCGACCAGGTCGGTGAGACGGTGAGCCCTGGCGCGGAGACCACACCGCGGGCCAGCGCCAAGTCGAGTTCGCCGCGCCGCAGCGCGTTCAGCCGCTCGACGACCGGCAGATCGACGAGGACGACTTCGAACGCCGGGGTGTGTTCGCGCAGCGCATCGATGCCGCGCTCGAGGCGGGCGGTCAGTCCTGCCGTGGTGCCGATGCGTACTGTCGCGGCGGGCCGACCGGCGACAGCGCGAACTCGGTCGGCGGCGGCGAGCGCGTCCCGCGCCGCGGCGAGCACGCCACGCCCCGCCTCGGTGAGCTGGACGCGGCGTGGCGATCTGTCGAACAGCCGGACCCCCAGTTCTCGTTCCAGTCGTGCGATCTGCTGGCTGACCGCCGGTTGCACGATGCGCAGCCGCTCGGCGGCCCGGCCGAAATGGAGCTCCTCGGCGACGGCGACGAAGTATCGCAGAGCACGTAATTCCACTGTGCCTCCCGTCGGTACCTGCGGCGATCACATCATGTTATTGCTGCGCAGCGGAATCGGGTCTGGCTGCCTCCAACCATCCCGTGCTGGAGTCGAAGTCATGAGCATCGAACTGGGTACGCTCGGAGCCCACCTGCGCCACAGCGAGGTGACCCTGCGGCAAGCGGCCGAAATCGAAAGATCCGGGTACGGCGCGTTGTGGCTGACCATCTCGCCACCCGCCGATCTGACCGTGGCCGCGCGGATACTCGACGCCACAGAGCATCTCGTGGTCGGCACCGCCGTGGTGAACATCTGGACCACCGACGCGAGGACGGTGGCCGCCTCCTACCACCGGATCGCGGCCGAACACCCCGATCGGTTGATCCTCGGGATCGGCGCCGGACATCGCGAAACGGATCCGGAGTACGCGTCGCCCTACGACGCGATGGTGGCTTACCTCGCCGAGCTGGCCGACGCCGGTGTGCCCTCGGACCGGGTGGTGCTGGCGGCATTGGGGCCGAGGATGCTGCGCCTGGTGCGCGACCGCGCCGCCGGGACGATCCCGGTTCTGGTGACGCCCGAATATATTCGGCGAGCGCGGGAGATCCTCGGCGCTCGCCCGCTGGTGTTGCCCGGCCAAATGGTTGTGCTGGACAGCGATGTCGAACGAGGCCGCACGACCGGCCGAGCCCACGCCGCGGCCCCTGCCTTGCACGTCGCCAACTACACCGCCAATCTGCGCCGCATCGGCTTCACCGACGCCGACCTCACCGAGCCGGGCAGCGATCGCCTGATCGACGCTCTCGTGCTGCACGGCGATCCGGCCACCGTGGCCGCGGGCATCCGGGTCTCCCTCGAAGCGGGCGCGAACCACGTCGGCCTCACCGCCCTCGGCGACGACCCGATCGGCACGCTCCGTACGATCGCCGACGCGGTATTCAGCGCCGTGCCACGGAACTGACACCGGCTACCCGTTCGTTTACGAACCGCCTGGCCTCATCGAATTCGCCCGATGCAGGCCGTCGGAGGGCTGTTCGCCATGTCGACGGACGCGGTGCGGTTCTTGTTCCGGAGACTGTTCCAGACCAGAGCGTTCCTCGAGCAGTCGTGGTTCATCGTGCGGGTTCGATCGGCGCGGAAACGCCACCGGCACCGTTGTGCTGGTTCGGCTTCGAACCCGGTCGCTCGACACCACTCGCCACTGGAACCTCACCCCGGCGTGTGGCAGGCGAAAGTGGCGGTGTCCCGCGTCGGCGATCTCAACGAGTGGGATCGGTGATGCGGCGCAGGGCTTCGGCGAGGTCGCTTCCGGTCGGCGCGCTCTCTGGGTCGATGAGGTATTGCGCCGCGACGCCGGTGAGCAGGGCTTGATAAAGGGTGCCGAGACTGCGCGCCGCGGCGGTGTCGGTTTCGGCGACGCCGTCGAAGAGTCGGGCCAAGCCGGAACGGGCCTCGTCGAGGTTCTCGGCGAGCCGGGCGCGGGCCTCGGGGTGGGCCAGCGCGTCGAAGGTGGCCGACCACACCCCGCGATGGGCGGCGAGCGTGGCCAGCACCGCGTCCCAGCGGTCGGCGAAGCGCTGCCACGGGTCGGTCTCGTCGGGCAACCGGGTGAGCGCGTGTTCGAGATCGGCGCCCCATTCGCGGGTCGCCTCGGCCAGCGCTTCGGTGAGCAGGGCCTCTTTGGTGCCGAAGTGGTACCCGATGGCCGCCATGCTCACCCCGGCGGCGGTGGCGATGTCGCGCACCGTGGTACGTGCGTAGCCCTTGTCGAACAGGCAGCGGCGTGCGCCTGCCAGCAGATCCTCACGGTTTCCCATATGGATCATGGTAGCGCAATCGCCTTAGACATTTGTCTTGCGCAGATGCGCAACACCGTTGTACGGTTCGTGGCATGCGGCAGATGAGCAATCGAAACGTCCTGATCTCCGGCGCCAGCATCGCCGGTCCCGCCCTGGCCTTCTGGCTCAAGCGCTACGGGTTCACCCCGACGATCGTGGAGAAATCGCCGACCCTGCGCGAGGGCGGGCAGGCCATCGACGTGCTGGGCACCGCCACCGAGGTGGTGCGGCGCATGGGCCTGCTCGACCGGGTGCACGAGATGAGTACGGGCAAGCGCGGCACCTCCTACGTCGACGCCACCGGCAGAACGCGGGCCAGCATCAGCAGCGAGACGTTCAACGGTGTCGGTGCCAACGGGGACACCGAGATCCAGCGCGGCGATCTCGCGCGAGTGTTGTATGAGGCCACCAGCGACGACGTCGAGTACCTCTTCGGCGACTCCATCACCGCTCTGGAGCAGGACGAGGAGGGCGTGCGGGTGAGCTTCGAGCACGCCCGGTCACGCACCTTCGACCTGGTCATCGGCGCCGATGGTGTTCATTCGAACACGCGCACAATGGTTTTCGGTTCGGAGTCGCAGTTCGCGCGGCATATGGGCTACTACATCTGCATCTACACGATCCCGAACTTCCTCGACCTCGATCACTGGGAGCTGGACTACAACACTCCCGGCAAGATCGCCGGAGCCTACAGCGCCCGGGAGAACACGCGAGCCAAAGCGATTTTCGCGTGGGCATCCGATCCGATCGACTACGACTACCGCGACATCGAGCAACAGAAGAAGATCGTCGCCGACACCTTCGCCGGCCTCGGCTGGCAGGTGCCGCAACTGCTCGCCCACCTCGATCCCGCGCCGGATTTCTATTTCGACGCGATGGCGCAGATTCGCATGGACAGCTGGCACAAGGGCCGCATCGCCCTCGTCGGTGACGCAGGCTACTGCGCGTCACCGCTGTCCGGGCAGGGCGCGGACCTCTCCCTGGTCGGCGCCTACACCCTCGCGGGCGAGTTGGCCGCCGCCGCAGGCGATCACAGCATCGCGTTCGCTCGCTACGAACAACGGATGCGGCCCATGGTCGACGCCTGCCAGAAGTTCGCCGAGGGCGTGGGCGGGTGGTACGCACCCGAGAGCAAGGCGATGATTCGCTTCCGCGATCTCAACGTGCGCCTGCTGCCGTACCTGCCGTGGCGGGGCCTGATCGGCGGCGCCCCGCAGAAAGTCGCCCGCACCATCTCGGCCGGAGATTACGCGGACCTCGAGCGAGCCTCAGGGCGTTAATTCGGGTGACTCCTACCGTGACATGGTCGATACTCGACCGTTCATGGGTCGATGTCCGGAGGTGGGGAAGTGAAGTTGGCGGAGGCGTTGGCGTTGCGCGCGGATTCGGCGCGCCGGATCGAACAGTTGCGTGCTCGGATCGTGAGTAACGCTCGCTTTCAGGAGGGGGAGGAGCCCGCTGAGGACGCGGCGGATCTGCTGGCGGAGGCGGGACAGGTGCTCGGTGAATACGAGACGCTGATCCGGCGCATCAATCGGACCAACGCCGCCGTGCGGATCGGAGACGACGGCACCTTGACCGACGCGCTGGCCCGCCGGGATGCGTTGCGGCTGCGGCACTCTCTCGTCACGGCTGCGGCGGACGCCGCGGCGGGCAAGGGGCAGCCCGGGTACGCGCGCCAGTTGCGATCCGAGTTGAAGATGTTCTCGGCGTTGCCGGTTGCGGAACTGCGCGGGCAGGCCGATGACCTCGCCAAGGAACTGCGGGAACTCGACGTGCGCATCCAGCGCTCCAACTGGGAGGTCGACCTGCTGGATTGACGCGAGAGGTGGAGCGGGTAGCCGTCACGGAGGCGTGCACGAACCCGACGGGCCGACGGGATATCCGGCCCACTTTCTCGGCGCACGAGGGGCAGTGCGAGGGGTTCGATTCCCCGTCTCACACCGCAGCCCAGCACCGCGCACACGAGACAGTGCACAGCACACAGCACACCACCATGTGCAGATCCGTGACGACGAGGGCGGGTAAGGGGCACTCCACCTCTCGCGTCGATCCCAGAGTGCGCCGCACGGCAGGGGCCGCAGGCCGGGGCGTACGTCGTCGTCGACGGTGATGACGAATCCGCTGTGGGCGCCCAGGTCCGCGACGTCCGCGATCTGCGCCGTGCCCGCGTGGTACCCCCCCGGCGAAAGCGCCCGCGTCGAAGGTCCGATCGGATTTCCGGCGCGCTCCGTGTGGGCGGCCCGGGACATCAGGGTGCCGGTCGCGCGGAGCGCCTACGCAGCAGCAGGGCGAAGAGCAGCACGAGGACGCTGGCGAAGGCCAGACCGCCCAGCCGGGTGGCGCTGCTCGCACCGGCGGCTTGGAGCATTTGGAGCATGTCGATCGGCTCGGCCGGTTTGCGCGCTGGGGTCTCGGTGGCCGGTGTCGCGGCGACACCGGCCACCGGCACCGCCGACAACGTGCCTGGCTCCGGCCCGGCCTGCGCCGAACCCGATCTACGTGGTCCCGAGTTCGCCGAGGTCACCCTGTTCGAGTACGTCGGCGCGGACGACGACAGCGTCATCTCGGTGGCCCCGGCGACCTGCCGGGGCTGGGTCCCAACGCACCAACTGAGCACGTGCTCGGTGATTCGACCGCTTGCGCACACGGTCCTCGACGTGCTGTTCTTCGCCGGCGCGGCTCCCGCTTCTCCCACTCGCGCCCGGCCGGGAGTGGATCGGGAGATGTGCTACAGCGCTCCAGCGCCGAGTAGGTTTGTGCGCCGGCCACCCTCTAGGGCTTGGGTGACGCCGGCTCGATCCACCCGTATCAATGGCTCGATGCGCAGCAGCAGGCCCGCTGGACCTTGATTAGGGAAACGAACTTCCGAGGGCTGTCGGACTTCCATTGGTCGCATGGTCGACCGAGTTCCGCGCGGCCCAGGCAGACCGTGTCTGCGGCGGATGCGTACGCGAGAGGGCGTGGATTCGCGCCGTTGCACTCGCCGGTTACTCTCTTTTTCGACCACTTGCCCGGGCTATGCTCGAATCGTCGCTCGCGCCATCTCGGCCCATCGGCGGCAGTGCAGTCGAACTGCCATTGTGAACAATCACTATCGCTTGCCGACCGCGCTTGCCGAATATCACGTTACTCGGAGTAAACCGTTCTCTACGTTCTTGCGCTGGCTACGCTGGTGCAATAGCTCAGTTAACGGGGGTGGAAGGAAGCTCCACCATGGCTCTCACCTTCGCCGGACGGCAAGGACTCACTGTATCCGGTCGGCCCATGTCGCTGCCGCTGAAAGACGTGCGCGCCTTGTCGCGGCAGATGGTCGGGCATTTTGTCGAAACCGTCGCACCCTGCGGCACCTTGCCTGGTGACGCGATCCATGGCGACATCACCATCATCACCCGTGTGTGCTTGGAGCTGGCAGTCAGCATGCTGGACGGCAGCAACATTTCGGAGAAGACCGGGCAACTCGAGGAGGCTGCGGCGCAATGGGCTCGCGAAGGTGTGCCCATCGGTACCATTCACCACGCAATCCATGAGGGTTTCAAGATCGGCTTCGACCTGGTGGTGTCCACAGCCTTGGCCGAGCAGCGTGCCTCCGGCTCAGCTGACACCGATCCGATGCTCGCCGTCAGTACGGCCGATTATCGAAGCATCCTCGACGGCGCCAAACTCGTCGTCGAAATGCTCGACACCATGACCACGGCGGTGTCGGCGGCCTATGTGCGTGAACTGCGCGCGGTCGTGTCGGAGCACCACACCGCGGTGCACACGCTGACCTCGGCGCTGCTCGGGGGCCATCCCACTTCCACCATGGCCCGAGAGTGTGGCATCGACATCTCCGAGCGCTATCGCGTAATAGCCCTCGCCATTCCGTCTCACCCGGACGAGTCCAATCCGGTGCTGGACGCGAAAGTCGTTGCCCGCCGCAAACTCCGGCGGGTGCAGGCGGAATTGGCCACCCGCTGCGACGATACCGTGCTGTCGCTGCTTTCGGTCGACGGTGGCACGCTGCTCATCCCCGCCGATCACATCACCAAGGGCGCCCTGAAGGAACTGATCGGGCATCTGTCGCGGGCGGCTCGCGTGCACATCACCGCCACCGAGGTGACCGCCTCTACCGACACCGTGCCCACCGCCGCGGATCAAGCCCACGAACTGCTCGACATGGTGACCCGGCTCGGGTCGGTGCCGGACCTGTACCACTTCGACGAGCTGGCTCTGGAATACCAGCTCACCCGCCCCGGCCCTGCCCGCGAACAGCTCGGGTCGCTGCTCGATCCCCTGGATGAATATCCGGAACTGCTGGAGACTCTGCAAATCCATATAGCGCACAACCTGAACCGCCGGCGCACTGCGCGGCTACTGCACGTACACACCAACACCGTGGATTACCGGCTCAAGCGGATCGGTCAGCTCACGGGTTTCGATCCGGCCGAGGCGAGCGGGCTTTGGCGCCTGCGTTCTGCGTTGGTCGCCCGCACATACCGCACGTGATCGGCGTGCGGTCGAGTGGGTGTGGAATCACTCCAGTCGATCAGCGTGCGCCGTTCCCGGTCGCAGCGCGGTAGCGCTGACGCCGGGCGAGCGTCAGTAGATGCGATATAGGGGCATGTTTGCATTCTCCATTCATGCCCGGACCCGACCCGACCGATTATCCGTGAACCAAAATCAGCAGGAGGCCGACATCGATAACGGTTGAAATGCATTGGGCCAGAGTCGAAGAGTTGGAAACCGAACATGAATGATATGCGAAGAACCGAGGTCGAAGGATTTCACGTGACATGGCGGCTGTTCCAGGATCACTTGATCTCCATCGTCGCCGTCCACGAGGCATCCGGCGTCACGCCGATCGTATCCTTCGGTCCCGAGAACTTTCCGGATCTCGCACAAGCGCGAGAACTCCTTCCGGAAATGACCAAGTTGTGGGACGCGGTACGCCATGACTTCTGGACGAAACTCATTCCGCCGCAACCGCGGTGCCGGCAGCGGCGATGGAAATGATTTCGAAACCAGATCAGTCCCGGCGTCAGCGCATTCGACCGCTCCACCCTGGGACAGCAGCGCCGCCCGCTCGGCATTCCCGCCGCCGCGGTCGGCGACCTGCCGGAAGCGCTGGATGCCAGCCCCGAAATCGTGGTGACGGCGGGGATATTTCGTTTGGTCGGCAGCCCGATCCGGATCGCCGGTTACGAGCCCCGCTACGCGCCACCGCCGCGATTGGGCGAGCGCGGCAGCTGAGGCCGTGACCGGCGGGCCTGTGCGGGGCGGCCGCGATCACGAAGCCGGACGAGGCACTAGGCCTCGGGGCAAGGCGTGAGCCACCACCATCCGCCTGCCAGCTCCGTCGTTGGGCAGATAGGATCGCCGAACCCGTCGTACGGCCCGGCTCCGGGTGTTCCGGTGAAGTGCCCGTAACCGATTGCGCCGTCCGGGATTCCGACGTAGTCGGGCACGAACCGTACCGGCTGTCCACCGCTGGTGCCGATGACCGCCACCTTGCAGTTCGCCGAAACGAAGCACAGGTGACGCGGTAGCGCGACACCGTAGTAGTCGCCTGCGCCATGCTCCGGCACTTCCACTGTGGCCGCCGCTGCGAACGCTGGGCGCTCGAGCTGAAACCGGGTCCACGCGGCGGCCTCGGGTTCGAGGATGAGGAAGACAGGTCCGCAGAGACCGATCACCGCGAGTACCGCCGTGACAGCCAAGGGCCACCGCTGCGCGTCGCGTCGCGCCTGCCACAGCGCGAGAGTGAACAGTGCGATCGAGATCAGGAACGCCAGCGCGGACAACGGCAAGGCGAGGAGCCACAGCTGAGTCAGTATCCAGCCGCGATGCAACGTATAGCCGAGTGTGACCACAGTCAGGAGAGCGGCCGCAAGAGGTGGCGTGGCCGAACCAAGCGTCTTCACGAACACAACGGCAAACCTACGTCGGCTGTGTGGAGAACTCGTGCGTGCGGTGTGCGGATGGTGTGTCCGGGCGTGCTCGATGCGGTCACGACCGGTGGACGTCAGGGCGGTGCCGGCCGCCCTGGATTACGCGACGACCGCGGAGGATCTCTCCTTCCAGACCGCGGACTTCCACGCGGTGATCAGCAAACACACCGCGGGCCGGGGCTGACGCCGCGTCGCCGGTCGCGGGCAGCGACGCCGGAACAGTAGCCGTGCAATAGCCCGTCGGACGCGCGAAGATTGCGCGGAACCAGATGCACCGCAGGATATCTCGCGGCAACCGGCGGTCCTGGAAAGGGTGCTTGGCTAAGTGAACATTCGCGGGGCACACTCTAGGTAACGACGTCCGGCGCCGCCGGTCGAATGCGGGGGCGAGGTCCGAGAAAGATGAGGATTCGGCCGAGGCAGCAGTTGCTCGAGCTGTGGCGAGCGGTGCTGGCCTACTCCTATCGGAACGGAACGTGGACGTGGGGCGGGCGCGACGGCGCCAACTCGATCAGCGACGCCGAACAACTGCTCTGCCTGCTGTATCCGGCTACCGAGATCGCGGCGTTCGCGCTGGACCAGCCGAACGACATGAGTCCCGACGTCCGGTCCGCGCTCGCCCCGTTCGGCGAGGAGACCCGCATCGGCGGCGTCCTGGTCGACTTGGTGGAGGACTATCTGCGCCGCTACACCGGACCCGACGGCGAACCGGTCTTCGCCAGCGGCTCCTACTTGCGCTCGGGCGACGACACTCCGCTCACCCCGGGTCAGCAGGCGGTGGAGGTCGTCGACTCGTACTCGATGTCGTTGAGTCTGTGCATCGCGGCGCTGCGATTCCTGCGCGGATTCATGCGCTTCGTCAGCGGTGAGGTCCGGCTGGAGGCTCGCCAGCTGCGCGAGCGGATCCCCATGGTGATCGAACAGGTCAGCGCGCGGCTCACCGCGGCGATGGCTGGCCTGGTCCGCAGTTTCGTCATCCACACACCGGAGCCGAAGACCGAATACGGTCAATCGATCGTCTACATGCTCAATCAGTCCCGTACGCCGTCCGACGAGGTCATCGAACGGCTGTCGACACAGCTGGAACGCCTGCGGGTGCAGGCGGCCAACGAGGTCAGGCTCAGCCAGACCACCGAGATCGATATCGCCGACGACGGGCGGCTGTTCGAATGCGGATGGAGCTGGGGCATCGTGCGCAGCGCCGAACCCATCGACCTCGTGCCCGGCCGGGTCAGCAGCACGCCCGGGCACGCCGAATCCCGTCCCTACCTGTACTTCACGGCCGTCGCGCTGGACGGCATCAGCGACCTGTCGTCGCAGCGCATCCGGGAACTCGATCTGCTGACCGACGAGCAGCGCACGCTCGCCGACGCGCTGCAGTTGCGCTTCGAGCTGACCCGCAACTACTGGTCGAGGGTCGCCCGCTTCGACAGTGGCCGCTGGCCGCTGGAGGACATCCCGTGGCGTACCTCCGACGGCGAGGAATCGGAGTACTTCAGTCTCGTGGTCGCCGCCGTACTCATCCAGGACCTGGTCTACCGGGAGAGCACCGAGGATCTGGCGCGCACGGTGTCGGTGCTCGATCAGCTGGCCCGCCGGGGACGCATCACCAGCCGGTTCACCGTCGATGATCCGGCCGCGCCATTGCACTTCCCGGGTGTGCGACTGAACCTGGCCGGCAGCGAGGACGTCGCCGACGGATCCCGATTGATCTGGTACGTCCCGGATTTCGCGACCTTGCTGCTCAAACGCTGCCTGGATGCCGCACGCCTGCGCACCGACGTGGACACCCGCGATCGGTTGATGGAACTCGCCGAGGCGGCGATGGATCACCTCGACCGGCGGGTGCTGCGGAACGGCTCGGTGGTCGGTTTGTGGGACGACATCGGCAGGCTGGTCGGCACGGGCGACATACGGACGGAAGGGCCGTCCTGGTTCGTCACGGAGCGAATGATGGAGTGCTTGGTCATCGCGTACAGCACCTTCGAGCAACCGCCGCTGGCTCCGCAGGCGATGGTCGCCCGCGCGGTGGACCTGCTCAGCGAGGCCGAGCATCTGCTCAATCAAGAGGAACTGGAGGTCGAGGGCCAGGATCGCTCGCCGAAACAGGCTGCGATCAACCGGATCCGGCAGTCGCTGGACCGGGCCCGCCGCGTGCTGCGCGAACGTCCCGGCACCGCCTACAGCCTGGCCACCCAGGCGTTGGTCCAGCTCGACGAACTGGCCTACGCCCGCCGGGACGCGACACGGTAGGGGCGGCATCGTGCTGGTGTTCTCCACCTCCGACAAGGGCGGCACCGGACGGTCGGTGACCAGTTGCAACATCGCCTACCGGCTGTGCCGTTCCGGCCTCAACGTCGTCTACGCCGACTTCGACCTCGGCTCGCCCACGGCCGGTGCGCTGTTCGAGATCGGCGCGGCCGAACGCGGCGTGCCCAGCGGCGGCGTGCATTCCTACCTGCTCGGCGAGAGCGGAACCGTCGCCCGCGTCGACGTGGGCGCGGCGACCGATCGGCCGGAACTGCGCCGGATCGGCCCCAACTCGGGGCGGCTGGTGCTGCTGCCGGGAGACGAGGGCGGCGCCGAATTCCTCACCGACGACGACGCGGTGGTCGAGCGCTGCGCGGAACTGCTGGTCGCGCTGGATCACGAGTTCCGGGTGGTGTTCGTGGATCTGAGCGCTGGCCGTTCCGCGGCGCTGCAGATCGTGTTGCAGGCGACCGCCTTACCGCAACTGCGCGGGCTGACCGCTCGATGGTTGATCTTCCACCGCTGGACGCGCCAGCACATCCTGGCCGCCGCCGGCCTGGTGTACGGCTCGCACGGATTGCTGAAGGCGGGAGCCGAGTGCGGCCACGACCCGGAGGAGTTGCTCGGGTCGGTGCGTTACGTGCGCACCGCGGTGCCCGACGCCAACTGGGACGGTGTCGCCCAGCGCCCGGCGCAGGCGGCGTGGCTGCAAGAGCAGGACACCGCGCTGCGGCGGCTGGCCACCGCCAAACGGCTCGGCACGACGGCGGTGCTCGGCTCGACCCCGATCGAGCCGGTGCTGCAACGGCGCGAGCAGCTCATTCTCGACGCCGACGTCAACGCCCAGATCGCCAACGAGCAGACCGCGCAGGCCTATGCCGAGCTCGCTCGACGACTGGTCGACAACGCGACCTGGGAGAGGCTGTAGATGGGGGAAACACAGGGCTACAGCGAGGCCACGGAACAGCCGCGAATCGCTCAGGTCCCGTTGTCGCACTTGTCGATCGAGGTCGGGCATTTCTATCTCAACGACATCAGTTCCGACATCGAACGGGTCGGCGCGGAGTTTCGCCGCATCGTCCCGCTGGTATCTGCCTTCACCGAGTCGGCCAAGGTGCAGTTCGGACCGAACGCCCGGGTCAGCACCTGCTACCTGATCGACGACTACTTCCAGCCCGACACCGACCCCGCCGCCATCCTCACCAAGCTGCTGGGCGCCGCGGACGAAGCCGGGTTGGTCATCGACTATCTGGCCCGGGAGTCCGCCTGCTGGCGGGCCTCGAGGTTCGTCGACGGTGTGGCGTTCGGTGAGCCGATTCCCGTGGCGGAGATGGTGGCCGCGCGCATCGTCGCCGAGCCCGCGCCGCCGAGCACGGGCCGCAGGCCGCCGACCGCGGAATCGGGCTGGCTGTGCAACGGGCGGCGGTCCTCCGAGGACGAACGCGGCCAGGCCATGCGGCAGCGGATCTATCAGCCGCCGGAGGAGTTCGGCCGCCGCGAGCATTCGATCTTCCTGGACGTGGAACTGTGGAGCAAGCACGTCGTCGACGGGGTGGCGGTGACGCGCTGGTCGTGCCCGTTCCTGGCCGCGGTCTGGCATCTGCTGCGGCTGGGCATGCTGCGCTACCACGGCGCCGCCGTGGTGGATCCGCAACCATGGCGCCGCGAGGATCTCGCGCCGCGCCGCTGGCACGACATTCCGCCGGTGGTGCGGCTCAATCCGTCCGCCGCGCCGTTCGCCGCTTACAAGACCTTGTCGATGCTGCCCAAGCGGTACATCGGCATCGAGCACGCGGTTCGGCTGGTGCTCGACCATCTCGATCTCGACGACGACGTGGTCGAACAGACCATCGTCCGTGGCGGCGGAGAGGTGCCACCGGTGCCGGTGCCGCGCGCGGTCAGCGAACGGCTCTCGCACCTGCTGCTCGACGGAGCCTGACATGGCCTCGACCACGCCTTTGGTCGTGCTCGGTGAAGTACGCACCTGCCTGCTGCCGTCGGCGACCGCGCTGACCGGACCCGAGGCCTGCGATCTGCTGGCGCTCATGCCGGGCTGCACGGTGCGCTGGCGGGAGCGGCCGGGCACGCTAGCGGTGTCGCCGACCACCGCGGTCGGCGTCGATTGCGATCTGGCCGTGGGCGAGCAGACCGCCCACATCGTCGGGACCGTGGCGACCAGCGCGGTCCTGTCCGGCGGCCGCGTGCTGCAGTCCAGCGCGCGCACCCAGGTGGTCCGCGCGGCCAACCGGCGCAGGCAGACGTGGTCGCACTACCTCAGCCGCAAGGGCGTGACCGAGGTCATCAGCCGCCTGCCCGAAAGAAGCGGCAGCGCTGAGGCTTTGGCCGAGGGTTATCTCACCGGTCCGGTCGGCTCCGAGACGTTGGACCTGGCTTCGATCAGCGAGCGGCTGCTGGCTCGCCTGCGCGCCGACACCAGGCTGGACCAGAAGCCGCCGGTGCGGACCGGCGCCACCCGGTTGCGCTGGGTTGCCTGGATCGGGGGCGGTGCGGGCCCCACCGCCAAGCTGCACCTGGACGACGCCACCGTGCGCACCGTCCGGATGCGGGTGCGCAACGAGGCCGATCTGCATGAGGCGCAGCGGTTCTGCGAGGACCTGGCCGCGCACGACTGGCTGCTGACCGTCGTCACCGACGCGCTGGCCGAGGCCGACCGCTTCCCCTCGCACAGTCGCGAACGCACCGACATCCTCGCCCCCGTGCTGGAGGATCTCACCGGACTGTGGATGCCGGGAGCGCACACTCCGGCATCGATGCGGACGTTGTGGCAGAAGTTGCAGACGGATCCCGGGTTGTCTCGCCAGTGGAACGCCCTCGTCGCGCGGTTGCAGAACCGTATCGCCATCGCGACGCTGGACGCGCTGCGGCACAAGGCTTTCGACGCCGAATGGTAGCGCCGCGTCACGCTACATCCGGAACCACTTGCGCACCAGCAGCGCGAAGAACACCGACATCGACACCGTGCCCATCCACGCTTCCACGGCGAACAACGGCCGGGCGATCGGGCGCAGATCCTCGGTGTCACCGGGGCCCAGGGGATTGATGAAGCTGGTCACGCAGGTATAGACGGTGGCGGCGGGCGAGGGATTGCCGTTCAGGGCCAAAGCGGCGACGGTGAACAGCACCAGCTGCACCGCGACCCAGCCGAGCAGCCAGAACGGCCGGTACCCGTAGCCGCACAGCACATACGACAGTTGTCCGGTCCACCGCCGCCAGCCCGGCGGCAGCGCGAGCGTGCGCGCCCGCGCCAAGCGCAGACCGCAGCGGTCCTGCGCTTCGTCGTCCTCGTTCATCCGGTACAGTGCGGCGCCTCTGCGATAGGCGAGGGCGGCGTGACCGGGCAGACGCGCCGCGGAGAGCTGAGCGCCCAACTGCTCGTACACCTCGGCCAGCATGGTGTTCTGCCGAGTGCTCAGCCGCAATGGGCCGCGGAATTCGAGTTCCGCGGCCAGCAGCGCCGCCGGGATCGCGCTCGGCACCCGCCAGCCGGCCTCGTCGGGTATCGGTTGCCGTGCGGCGGCGTACAGATGCCGGAACACCAGGGAATCGGAGCGCCGCCGCGTGCTGGGCGGGTCGTAGTCGGCCAGAATAGCCTCGGCGTGCGCTGCGAACCGCTCCAGTTCGGTCTGCTCGGAGCGCTCACCCCGATCGAGTTCAGCGGTGTATTCGTCGGCGCGCCTTGTGATCCGGGTCGAGACGGATGCGACGAAGGGCGAGATCTCCCCCATATCACGAGTCTAGCGGTCGGCCTTTCAGCCGGTATTCGAAAACGTCGCGGGGCTCGCCGGGGCCGAAATACCGGTCGTCGTGCTCGACGAACTCGAAGCCCGCTCGTTTGAACAGGTTGCTCGCGTGCTGATTGTCCGGCCGCACGGTCAGGTACACCACTTCGGCTCCCACTTTCTGGCACGTCTGCAGTGTGCGGCTCAGCAGGCCACGCCCGTACCCTCCGCCCTGGTGCCTCTTGGCCACCGCGAAGGTGAACAGCAACGCCCGGCCCTTCTTCTCCAGGGTCAGCGCGTAACCGATCACCGTGCCGTCCACCTCGACGACCAGCCATTCGGATCCGTGCAGGTCGAACAGTTGGCGCAGCATCAGATACAGGTACGGCTCGGCGAACACCTCGGCCTCGATGGCCGCGATGTCGTCCAGATCGGCGAAGCAGGCCCGCCGGTATTCCGGCTGAGGCGCTTTGGCGATGTTCATCCGCTCCCTACTGCCAGGGCATAGGCCGTCCGATTCCAGCTTAAACGTCACTCACCGAGCGGGGTCAGTGTAGAACCAGCGAAATCGTTCCCCGGCGCGGCGGGCGGTCGGTGTCGCGTCCGCGCCGGACGACCCGGGCGATGCCGCGAGGCTGTAACGGAGGCAGTCGGGCTCGCTCGCCGCGCAGCGGGCTACTTCGGCGGGAAGCGCAAGGCGGCGTCGAGGCGGATGACTTAGACGTTGAGGTAGTCGTTTTCGATGATGGCGGCGGCCAGCTCGGCGTACTCCTAGGAAGGGCCCATGCGCTCGGGGAACGGCACCTGCGGGCCCCAGTAGGCCTCCTCCGTGGGTGTCGACCGAGATGCGCAGGGGCCCGAGCGATTCCGCTCCGGCTACGGCGGCGAGCACAGAGTCGCGTCGGTGGCGTCGGTGTGCATGTAGCGGATTCCGAGTTCGGTCTCGAAGATCGGGCATGCACCCGAGTGTAAGTTAAACTCTCTATTGGGAGAATGGAGTTCTCAGTCGCGAGCGAAACCGTGGGCGCAGAAGTTCCATACTTCGGACGCGGTGATCGGATGCTGCGTCTCGTCGTCGGCCGCTCCCGCGGATTGCGCGGTGAACATGACGGTCTGCATGACCATGGCCGCCGTCCGGCGCGAATCGACCTCCGGGCGCAGTTGGCCCGCGTTCTTGGCCAGGTCCATCAGTTCGGTGAACAGCGCCAGCATCGGCGCGTGCGCGACCTTCACGTGATCAGGATGCGAGATCAGCAGCTGGGATGCGAAATCGGTGAACAGTGGGCGTTGCGCCGACGGATCCGGCCGGCACAGCTCGAACAGCAGCTCGACGGCCACCTGGAGTTTGTCCAGCGGGTCGGTCTGGCCGTCGGCGGCGGCGCGCAGCTGGTCGGACGTGCGGCTCAGGGCGTCCTCGAAGAGGGCGAGCAGCAGTTCGTGTTTGCCGTCGAACTGCAAGTAGAAGCTGCGCAGGGACTGCCGTGAGCGGTCCACCACCTCCTGCACCGTGAAGTCCGTGCTGCCCTTCTCGGTGATGATCGCCTGGGCGGCGTCCAGGAACCGCTGCACGCGCTCCTCGGCGCGCAACTTGGCGGTGCGAAGGGAGCGCTCGACGGCGCGCTGCTTCCAGGCCGGTTTCTCGCTCGGGCTGGTCACGGGCGCCTCGGTCCTCGGTCATATGCAGAGAACATGAATGCACTGTATCGGAGAACGGTGTGTCATCGGGTTCTCGAGTCGCCGTGTCCGCCCAGTTGTGAGACTATCCTTTCCTGATACGAGAATAATATTCTCGCAACCGAGTGACGTACTCGACGCCGCCTGGGTGCGTGCCGCCGAGGACGACGAGGTCGCGGTCATCGTGCTGTGCGGTGCGGGTGAGCACTTCTCCCACGATCACCACCGGGATAAGCCATTGCGGGCGGCGGAAATGCGCTTCGCGCGCCCGCTACTTCCCGGCGGTCACGGGCTCGTCAACGCGCGGGGCTCGGAGCTCGAGCGTTCAGCTCTCACGCCTTCGAGCCGGGCGCGATCGTTGCGGTCGGCATGAATCGGCGGGAGGCGGGTCATCCGTTGCTCCCACTCGCCGTCGCGTACTTCCATGCGCCAGGTCTTGTTCCAGCCGAATGGCATCATGTGCACGGCGAAGTCGTGATCGCGCAGGTGTTCGGCGATCCGGGCGAGCACGGTTCTCGCCGTCGTGGTGTCGCATTCGTGACCCGGCCGGGTGAGATGCGAGAAGCCATTGATGACGATCCAAGTAGTGTCGGTCTTGCGCGCGATACGGCGGATCGCTTTGGCTGCGGCACGGGCGAACGTCGAGTCTCCGCACTCGACACCGATGAGAAGAAGCAGGCACTCGCCGAATTCGTGCGTCACCCCGGGTATGTCGGGCTCGAGCGGCATCGCGGCGGAACTGGGAGTGGTTACGGCATAGTTGAGTGTTCGACAACGTTGACTCAATATGTTCACGCCGAGTCCTCGCCTGGAAACCATCTGATCACCAGCCAACCGTCATCGCCCTTGATGGCCGGCCGCGGTGTGAACTATAAAGGCCGACCATCGCCGCGGCGCCTTCCCTCGGTTGGAGGGCTTGGGCCACCACTCGGACTGAGGAGCCTGCCGTGGTGCCGACTACATCGAACACTCAGATCTACACCTTGCGTGCCGACAAGGTCGGTTACGCCGAGATCTGCGCCCCGTGCCGACATCGCACAGGTCGCCGCTGATCGACCTGAAGCCGTAGATGAGCCCATGGAGTGTTACGAAACTGGGATGTTCTCGGGCACTCGCTCGTCAGCACTTGCTTCGACCTGCGGATCCCGGAGCCGCCCTCGTGCGGTCCGTCCGTCGGGCGAGGCTCGCCCATCACACTCGGTTTTGGGTCGGAAGATCCAGTGTGAGAGTTTGAGTTTTGGATGGAACCGAATGACTATCCGGTGCGTCCAACCATTCGAAACCATCCTGTGGGGGGATGAGAGGGCATAGCAGTTGACGTACGACCCGTCTGCCACAACCACGTTCACCGTGGTTCCTGAAACCGTCTCCGATGCAGGGCGCTATGTGCAACAGACCGCGCAGGCCCTCATCAGCGGGTTGCGTTCGGCCAGCGCCGAAGTCGACGGGCTCATGTCGAGCTGGCGCGGCGCGGCGGCCAGCGCATACGCGGGCGCCTGGGACGAGACCCATAGTGCCGCACTCGAGGTGTTCGAAGCGCTGGCTGACATGGCCGACTTGCTGGGCGTGGTGGTCGACCGCAGCGCGGCCGCCGATACGGAGGCCGCGAACCAGTACAGCTCGTTGAGCTTGCCCCCGATCTGACCGCGATCCAACCGAAACCGCTGGGAGAACCCGTGACCGAGTATCGCGTCGATCTCGCGCACCTGGAATCCGTAACCGCCCGAATAGAGGGCTTGAACGGATTTGTGGCCGATTCCCTGGTCGAGATAGACGAACGCATAGCCGCTCTGCAAGGAACATGGAACGGTGAAGCCGCCGAAGCTCACGCCCTGGCTCACGCCGAGTGGATCACTGCCGCTGCGAAGATCCGTGACGGGCTCGCGAGGATGAAGTCCGCCGCCGCATCCGCTCGCAAAGAGTACGAAGCTGTCGTGGCGGCCAATCTGGCTGTCCTCGGGCGTGGCGGTAGCGGTGGCGACGGGGCCCCGCGGTGACCGTGCTCGACGTGTCGGTGCCGGTCTACTACGACACCGCGCAGAAGTTAGCCGATGCCGCGTCGCGATTCTGGATGTCCATCGATGACGAGTGGCCGAACATGGCCATGGCTACGAATATGGCGGGCTCGTATTCGGATGCGAAGAAGTGGGGCGAGTCCTACGACAATCGGGCCGCTGCCATTCTGAGCATGGTATCGAAAATCGCTACCGCCGCGCACGACTACGCCACGATATTGCAGACCCTCGGCTACAACCACGAGCTGGCCGAACACAAAGCAACCATCGGTGAGGCAGCGCCTCCACCCGCCCAGCCCCCGCCGTTCCTGCCTCCGGTGGTGGTGTGCCGAATCCCGTTGCCCTCGGCCGGCGGTCCCGGAAATGGCTTGGTCGATGAGGGCATCGGGCTCGCCGAGATGATCGGCATCATCGTGCCGGACGGCAACGCCACGACCATCTCCAATGCGGGCGATACGTGGGCGCGGACTGCGGCAGCCGAAGCGGTGGCATCTTTCCCGGCCGCGCTCGAGGCGGCGGCCGTGGCCTTCGATTCGCTCACCGCACCCGAAGTCGCGTTCATCGATGAAGACCTGCGCACGGTCAAGGCTTCCGCCGAATCGGTGATCGCCGCGATGAACGATCTTGCCCAATCCTGCCGCGACCACCGTGTCGCGCTGGACGAGCTACGCGCCAACCTCGAGACCCAACTCGAGGCGATTCGGGATGCGCTGCTGACCGAGCTGGCCATCAACGCGGCCATCTCGATTGCCTCGAGCTGGATCACCTTCGGTGTCTCCGCGGCTGTCGGTGTGGCCGGTGCCGCTGCGATCTGTGCGCGGTATGCCCGGCCGATCCGGCTCATGATCGAGCAATGGCAGACCGAACGCAGGATCGCGGCCGGGGTGAAGCTGGATGAGGATATCGCCCGGCACGTGCGGGACCTGGAGGCCCTGCCAGGCGGGCGGCTGCCGGTCAAACCCGATCCGGTCGGACCGCCGAAAAAGGACCCGATCGAACTACCCAAGATCGAACATCCCGAAGGCATTCCCAAGCCCGATCTACCGCGGGCGGATATCGACACGATCGGCCGCTACACCGGCAACAGCGCACCACTCAACACCGCGATCCGATCCGGCGAGCCACTGACAGCCGCACAGATAGCCGAACGCGACGCGATGAACGCTGCATTGGACAAATGCCCTGTCTACGAAGGGCCTGTGACCCGGCGCGTGGACATCTCCCCGGAAGACCTGGCACGATACGAGCCCGGATCAACGGTGACCGAAAAGCCGTTCACCTCGGCGTCCGCCACCTCGGCCGCCGCGAAGGATCTGCCGGTGGAAATGCAAATCTGGTCGGCAGACGGCCGCTACATCGGCCACCATTCCAGCGTTCCCGAAGAGCTGGAAGTCGTGTTCAAGACCGACACCCCGTTTTATGTGGAGAACAAATTTCCCGACCCGGAGACAGGGCGTATCATCGTTCGAATGCGCGAAGTGCCCCGGCCATAGAAAGGACAGAGAACGATGCCGGAAGAGATCAACGGGAAGACGTTTTATGCACCCGGTGAATACCCGCACCCCGTCGACATCTCCGATGAGGAACGGGCGAAGATCGAGGCGGGATGGGCGGCATTCAACGCACGCCGCGACGCTGTACCGGAAAACAAGCGAATCCACTTGCGCGACCGGTTCGGCGACGAAGACAAATTAGGCACCCCCCAGGAAGCCGAATACCTGGCCGAAGTGGAAGAGCGCAAAAAGCGGGGCGAGTACTGGGGGTAACCACGGGAGTCGGGTCGGGGCGGATGCTCATCGGGCGAACTGTGATCACCCGACGGCACGGTCTCCCCGGACTTCGTCGCCGGCCTGAGCGTGGCCCACGTCCACAAGCACGTCCTCACCCGCCCATCCGACACCGCACGAGATGTGCCGTGGCACAACACCGATACCCCGGACGCACCTCGGATCCCCGCATCCGAACTCGACGCGCTGTGCGGCGAACTGGCGGCGGCGCTGCCAGGCTGAGGTAGATCGACTCAACCGCCAGTTCGCCGGACTGGACGACGCGCCGACCGCCGCACCGTTCTGCGCTCGGTGCTGATTGCGGCTCAGTTGCCGGGACAGGCGTCGCGGTCGTGGCTGGTGGGGTGGCCGTCCTTGTCGTACCACTGGCCGTTCGCGTTGCGGGTCCAGCCATGGAAAGCGATACCCGTTTCGCGTGGTCGACAAATTTCCTGGACCAGATGGTCATACCATCATTCAAATGCGAGAATTGCCCAAGTAGGAAGTAACCCAGTAATGCCCGAAAAAATCGGAGGACAAAACCTTCTACGCACCGGGTGAATACCCTGGCGACGATGATATCTCTCCCGAAGAGTTGGAGAAGATCAAAGCGGGATTCGCGGCCTGGAATGCCCGCCGCGACGCCGTACCACCAGAGAAGTGCAAGCATCTGCGCGACCGGTTGGGCGACGAGGACAAACTGGGCACTGACGAGGAAGCTGCATACCTGGCCGAAGTGGAAGAGCGGAAAAAGCGCGGCGAGTACTGGGGGTGATCCTGCGAACCCGGTTTGGGCGCGTAAACGCGTCGGGTCGCTGGCCTGCTTATAGGACGGCGGCCATTCGCCGCCCCCACATCTGCATCATGTGCGGTCACGTCGTCTACACGCCGCGCGTCTTCGCGGACTGCGAGCACCCGACGACAGGGTCGACGTGAACCGATCAGTTGGTCAGATCAGAGTCGGCGGCTACTTGATGTCGTACGGGAGTGCGACTCAAACCACGTGACAACAATTTTGGTGATTTTACTGTCGGCTTGTGGAACTGGCCCTCGCATAGGTGCCCGACTGCCGTCTGCCTCTGATCGAATGACGCAACCCTTATGTCGGCTTCGGCACAGAAGGCAGTCTTGAACCGGCCGACCGGCTCGGAGGCCTACACGAAGACTCCTTCGTGCCACCAGCGATCGGGGTCGCTGAACCAGGGGCCGACCCGGCCAGCGCCGAGGACGCGTAATTCGCTCAGGTCGATGTTGTATCTCCGGTAGAGTGCGACGATTTCACACAATCCGCCTTCATCGACGGCTTCGAGATCGATGGTGAGGTACAAGGTGCGCACTCGTCCGTAGTACGACTCGACGCAAGCGATCTTGTCTAGCCACCCGAAGAACGCCGCCTCGTCCTCCGGCGAATAGTAGGTGACGCCGGTGGCCTCGATGACCACGGTGCTGGTATCGCTCACCGTGACTTCCCGCCCGGATACACGTTCGTATAACCACCTTCCTTCTCCGTGAACCCTATCGGTGCGAGCCGGACATCATCGAGTTCTGCAACCGAAAGTTTTACCGTGGCTTGCTGATCCGGGATACGTGCAGCACGCCGGGCGTTGCATTGATGCAGTGGTGGGGGCCGTCCCACGGCGACCACATGCGCCGCACCTACGGCGACGACGACCTGAATTCGAAGGGGCGGAGTGACCAGCGCGAGACCGACGATGTGAGGTCGATCTTCGACCTGCTGTACATCGTCTACACGCAGCGGCGCCGCGCCCACCGGTATAGCGGGGGCGTACCGATTGGACTTTCGGAGGACATCGCCTTCACGATGCTGGAAGCGATACTCGCCGAACCCGGCTACGACCCCACCTCGGTATACACCCGCAGGTCTACCTGCAAAATGTGTTCCCACGCAGCGACGCGTTGAAGAACGAGGCGACGTTTCGCGCAGCATAGGTGCGTCGCCGCGCCGACGGTACATCCGGAGTCGTGTGCGCCCCGGCGGCCCTTCGGAGACTACGCGTCTTGCTCGAACCGATCCCACCCCGCCAGGCGTTGCGTGATCGGGACAGACAGGGCTCTCATCCTGCGATATTTCGAATCGCCGCCAGCGCGTCGTTGATCTCGTCTTCGTAAAAGCCGGTTCGGTAGCGCGCTTCCTGGCTGCCCAGAAACTGAAAGGTGAGATCCAACAGGGGTGGCCACACGTCGGCGATGGACGTCAGCAGGTGCCGCACGAAGTCGCCGGTCGAGTCGGCCGCCTCCTCGTCGCCCCCTCGCCTTCGGAGGCGACCACCCTCATTCGCGTATCCGGGTCCAGTTGGCGGGGCACGGAACGGACGAGTCGCTGCAGGCAGTCCTGGACCCCGGCATCCCAGCCCAAGGGAGTCAGGAGGTCTTCCCGAACATTCGCTATTCGAAGTCGCGGACCAGCAGGGCGGAACGGGATCGCGGTGACGATGCTCACCGAGAAGGCGAGCGACCGCGCAGTACTGTGGATCGGTCACCTGCGGTGCGGGTGTCCGGCTGGACGAGAGAACTGACTACCCATGAGCGACGAGCGACAAATCCTCATACCCGGCGAAACCTGCTGGCAGATCGCACGGGCCGACCGGCTGGCATGCATTGTCGACGCGGCGGACTATTTCCGCTTTGCCAAGTCCGCCATGTTGCAGGCCCGTAAACGCATTGTGCTGATCGGCTGGGACTTCGATACCCGGATCAAGTTCGAGCCGCAGGAGAAGACTCTCGAAGGGCCGAATCGGCTGGGTGAATTCCTGTCCTGGCTGCCGAAACAGCGACCGGATCTCGACATCTACCTGCTGAAGTGGAATGTCGGCGCGTTCGCGGCGATCGGCCGTGGGATGACACCGATCTTCGTCGTCAATTGGATGACCGATCGGCGGTTGCACCTGGAAATCGATGGCGCGCACCCGATCGGTTCAGCGCACCATCAGAAGATCGTGGTGATCGACGACGCGCTCGCCTTCTGCGGTGGTATCGACATGACCGTCGATCGCTGGGACACCAGCGACCATCGGGACGACAACCACTACCGAACCGAGCCGAACGGCAACCGGTACGGACCATGGCACGACGCGACCACCGCCGTCGACGGCGACGCGGCGAAGGTGATCGGCGAATTGGCCCGGGCCCGGTGGAAGGCGGCGACGGGAGAGCAGTTGGCCGCGGTCGACGAGATCGCCGGTGACACGCTGTGGCCGGACGGGTTGGAGCCGACGATGCGGTCTGTGGATGTCGGTATCGTGCGGACCTTCCCAGAGCTCGCCGACCGCGCCGAAGTCAGGGAGGTCGAGGCGCTGTATCTGGCGGCGATCGCGGGCGCCACGCGGTCGTTGTACATCGAGAGCCAGTACCTGGCCTCGCGCACTCTCGCCGAGGCGATCGCCGCGCGGCTACGTGAGCCGAATGGTCCGGAGATCGTGCTGGTACTGCCGCGTCACGCCGATGGCTGGCTCGAGCAACAGGCGATGGATGGGGCTCGCCGCCGCTTACTCCATCTGTTATGGAAGGCCGATACCGAAAACCGGTTCGGTGTCTACTATCCCGTCACCGAGGCGGGCGCGCCGATCTACGTCCACGCCAAGGTGCTGGTGGTGGACGATCGGCTGCTGCGGGTGGGATCGTCGAACCTCAACAACCGCTCGATGGGCTTCGACACCGAATGCGACCTGGCCGTCGAGGTCACCCCCGCCACCGAGGAAGGTGACCTGCTGCGGGACACCATCCTCGGTATCCGGCGCCAGCTGATCTGCGAACATCTCGATGCCGAACCCGCGAAGTTCGACGCCACACTCGCCGAGACGTCGTCGCTGCTGCGCACGGTCGAGACCCTGCGCGGCAACGGCCGGACCCTGGTGCCGTTCGAGCCGGGGACCGTCGAGGACGAAGACAGCCCACTGGCGGACAACGAATTGTTGGATCCCGAACGCACGCCACCGCGCCTGCGGGACAACCCGTTGCTGATCCGGGGTATCCGCAGGCTGAAGACAGCGGTGGGTGTGCGCTGACCGCGGATCACAACGACCAACCGCCGAACGTCGTTCCAGATGCGGTGACGGTGGTCGGAAGCACGCCTATGACGTTGCGCAGCAATTGAAATCAGCATCGGCAGCGTTGGACCGTGCGGTTCAAGCGTTATTCGGCACCTGGAAGGGGAGTGCCGCCGATACTTATCGCGAGGGATGGGACGACATGCAGGACGGCGCGATAAAGGCATGGGACGCGCTCACCGACCTGGCCTCGAAGCTCGGCGTCAGTGTGTCGACGCTGCAGAATCCGGACAGCTCCAACGCGGCGCCGATCATATTTTGAACGCACGGTAATGCCTGATTCCGGGTGATTGGGGAGTGAGGACGCGATCTCGGCTGCACCGATGATTTTCGGGTGAACCTGTCGTCGATACCTCTGGAGATGCCGACAGATAGGAGTCCAGGCATGGGATCGTTTCGGTCGGGCATGACGTCGGTGCGGGCGAACGGTGTGGATCTGGGCATCGAGAGCTTCGGTCGCGAGGACGATCCGCTGGTCCTGCTGGTCGGTGGCACGACGATGTTGTCCTGGCCCGACGCGCTGGGCGAGCGGCTCGCGTCGGGCGGGCGGCGCGTGGTCCGCTACGACCTGCGTGACTCCGGCGCGTCGACGACCCTCGACCCGGAGAACCCGGCCTACGACCTGCGGGATCTCGCCGCCGACGCTGTCGCGCTGGTCGAGGTGCTCGGCGCCGGGACCGCCCATCTCGGTGGTGTCGGCGTCGGCGGGATGGTCGCTCAGGTCGCCGCGCTGGACCACCCGGACATGTTCTGCGCACTGACTCTCGTCGGCACCCGGCCGGTGGCCCCAGGCCCGGTCGATGAGGACCTGCCCGACCACGACCGCGCGGTCATGGGCGCGCTGTTCTCCCGCCCACGGCCGGACTGGACCGACCGAGATGCTGTCGCGGCGTTCGCCGCCGAGGGCGCCGCGCTGATGGGCGACGATCCGCAGCAGGCGCGGGCGACGGCGGCCCGGATCTGGGATCGGACACCGTCGAGCGATCCCGCGGTGCACCAGGCGAACCAGCTCGGGATGGTGTTCTCCCGGATCGACTGCGCCCCGCGCTGGCGGGAGCGGCTCGGTGAGCTCGACGTGCCCACGCTCGTGGTGCACGGTCGCGCCGACCCGTTCTTCCCGGTCGGCAACGGTGAGGTCCTCACCGCCGAAATCCCGGGGGCGCGACTGCTCGTCCTCGACGACATGGGTACCGCTCTGCGCCCAGCGGCGGCCGACCAGGTCGCTGCCGCCATGCTCGCCCTGTAACCGCCCGGCTGGGAGGCATCCTGAGCCAGCGGCACGCACCATAATGCCGCTGATCGCGCTGACGGAACCGGCCCGGCGCGGCACCTCGGCTGATCAACGAGCAGTAGTGCGCGTCCGACGCTGGCCGATCGCACCCTCATGCCGAGTACAGGGCGTCCGCAGGAGCGTGTACGCGACCTCGACCGCACCGATGAATTTCGGGTGGCTCCCTCGTCGAATGGAGTGTCGAACTCGAGGCGTCGCCTGCTGATGCCGAGCAGAACAAGATGCGCACACGTGGGGCTCGGCCTGCGCTCCGGCGCCAGCGTAAGGCGCCGAGTAGCTCGCCTATCCCGTCGGTGCGTGCCATCGCGTCGACAACTGGCATCCCACCGCGAACTCTTCGGCGTCGCGCAGCGCTCTGCCCGCGATGAGGTCCAGTTCGAGCGAGTCGTCGCCGTATCCGGTTGTCGCCGCGATCATCTGGCGGGCGGTGGACCGGATCGCCGACTTGTCGCCGGTCACTGTCCAGCGGTTCACGGCAGGCACGTGGATGAGCCAGCGTGGGCCGCAGCAGTGCACTGTGACGCGGTAGTGGCGCACGGTCACGGCCTTCGCGCGCGGACGGCCCGATGGCGGGTCACTCGGTCCACGACAGGGCTTCGGTGAGGGTCACCGGAGGCGGGGGAGGGGTCGGCACCCCGCCTCCGGGACGTTCGGGTGTGTCGGCCCACTGCCGCAGCGCGTCGGCGTAGCGCTCGAGCACGAGTAGCGGCACGCCCTTGTAGGGGGCGCGAGCCCGTGGGAACGGAACGCGTTGCGGTAGTGCGTTGGTCATGTGTCCTCCCACTGTCCGAGTGGCGGCGAACGGGGAGTAACGCCGCGCCGATCTCGGGGTCAGTGGAGCACCGGATGCGGGCCGTATGGATATTCCCGCGCGAATTCGCGACAGAAAGTGGCGAAAGCCCTGGACACCTTCCAGCGACCCTGCACAATAGCCTCCGGTGGGGCGAAAGATCGCCTTCCACAAGGACTTTCGGAACATTCCAGTTAGTGGGTGTGAATATTCCACGGAAGGGAGCAAACAGCATGGGGGAGAGCGATGCGGGCGCCGGTATTCGGCAGCTCAAAGCCGACATTCGCGGGACGGGAGGCGTTCCACACCGCAGCCTCGGCCGCTGCCTGCGCGGCATGAGGCAGGAGGCGGGGTTGTCCATCGAAGTGGCGGCGCGGGCCATCGGGCGCGGAGCGGGGACGCTGCACCGTTTGGAAACCGGTGCGCCGAACGTGGTCGTCCGGGAGGAAGATCTGCGGCGGCTGTGCAGGCTGTATCAGCGGGTGGACATGCTGCCGGTGTTGAAATCGCTCGCTGCACAGGGGAGGACGCCGTCGTGGTTGGACGAGTTTCCCGATCAAGTGAATCCGACATTCAACGCCTACATCCAGATGGAGGCGGCGGCCTCCCATCTCACGAGCTACCGTACTGATCTGCTGCCCGGCATCTTTCAGATCCCCGAGTACGCGCGTGCGCTCGACCGGGTGTACTTCCCGATGGATACCGCCGAGGAGATCGAGCGGAGGGTGAGGGTTCGTCGCAACCGGCAAGGGTTGATCACCCGCGATATCGCCCCGCTGAACGCGATGCTGTTGCTGGACCAAGCAATGACCAGGCGAGTGGTCGGTAGCCCTCGCGTCATGTCGGTGCAGTTGCGGCACCTGGCGGACCTGCCGCCGAATGTTCGCGTGCAGGTGCTTCCATTCGGGGCAGGATATCCGCTGGGGACTTCCACCGGACCGTTCACAATTCTGGACTTTGCAGCAGACAACGACGGGCGGGTGCTGGAGCCATCGGTGGTCTACGTCCAGAGCTACACCGGTGATATCTATCTGGAGCGACCAGGCACTGTTCGCCGCTATCGGGCTGCAATCGAGGTCATGCAGCGGGTAGCGTTGGACGTGCCGAGTAGCAAACGCCTGTTGCGGCAGGCAGCGAAGGAGTTCGACTGTGTCCGTTGATCTATCCGGAGCGCGCTGGTTCAAGAGCACTCGTAGTTCCGCCGGTAGTGACTGTGTCGAGATCGCGCATCTGGACGGCGGGCGCGTGGCGGTTCGTGACTCGAAGAATCCTCACGGTGGGGCGTTGGTGTTCACGCCCTCGGAGTGGGATGCGTTTCTGTCGGTCGCGCGGGGCGGCGAGTTCGACCGACCTTGAACTCCGCCTGCTCGATCGCCGGTGTTCATCGAGGACCGCAGTAGGTACGCTGCTGCGGCCAGCAGTACTTCCGAGTCCGAGGGCTTCGACGGATATCGTGCGCTACATCGGCTGCGTCGGCGGGTCGGGGGACCTGCCGACCTCCCCGCGCAGTGCACCGCCGATATCAACGATCGACGGTGTCTTCAGCATCGGCACCGCATACATTTCATGACGCGGCGAGACCGATGAGACCGATGAGTACACCGATTCCGCCGCGAACGTTGACCGACCTCGAAACCAGTGTCGCCATGAAGCTGCTGTCGTCGGGCGACCCCTGCGCCTCCGAGTACCAGGCGCAGGTGCCGTATTCGCAGGTCGTCGCCACCTGGGGTATCGGTTCACCCAGCATCGATCTGGCGGTGCGGGCCGGTGCGGTGCGAGCATCCGGTTCGCCGGACGGGATCTTCGCCAGCGGAGGGGTCACCGACCGCAACGGATCACCGATCGGCGAGGTCATACTGTGGGTCGAGAACGGCTGGCTCAGCGGAATCGAGTACGCCTGGTATACGGACGAACGCCCGCACGCGCTGCCCGAGCCCGGTCGAATCGAGCTTCTGTAGCGCGAGATGATGATTGGGCCATATTGAGCCGCATGCCGCACACCGAGATCGAGATCACCGCGGAGTTGGTGCGGGATCTACTGCGTGACCAGCACCCCGACCTAGCCGACCGCCCTGTGCGGCTCGGCGCGCGTGGCTGGGACAACCAGCTGTGGCGGCTCGGCGACGACCTGGCCGTCCGATTGCCTTGGGCGACAGAGTCCGCCGACGCGTTGCTGCGCAAGGAATACACCTGGCTGCCTGACCTCGCTCCGCGTCTTCCGCTGCCGGTTCCCGTTCCGCAGCGCTTCGGTGAGCCCTCCGAACGGTTTCGGCGGCCGTGGATCGTCACGACCTGGGTGCAGGGCGAGGCTGCCGACCGAGCTCCCGTCACCCACGGCGCGAAGGCTGCCACCACCCTGGCCGCCTTCCTGAGGGCACTTCACCAACCTGCCCCCGAGCACGCGCCCGAAGGCCGCGACCGCGGAGGGTCGCTGGCCGGTTGTTCCGACAGGTTCGCCGAGCAGCTCGCAGCAGTCACCGAGTTAGGACTGATCGCCGATCCCGACGCCGTCCGCGCGGTCTGGGAAGACGCTGTCGCCGCACCGGATTGGAACGGACCGGCGCTATGGCTGCACGGCGATCTGCATCCGGCCAACGTCCTCACCGCGGATGGCGCGATCTGCGGGGTGATCGACTTCGGCGACCTCTTCGCCGGCGATCCGGCTTTCGATCTCGCTGCCGCGTGGATTCTGCTGCCCGACGGTGCCACCGACCGCTTTCATGACGCCTACCAGTCGTCCATGGATACGGCGACTCTGCGGCGCGCCCGCGGATGGGCAGTGTTACGCGCCTTCGCGGGCATCCTCATCGCAGACGCCGGGGTCCACGGCCGCCCTGGCGGCAAGCCGACATGGGGTCCACCCGCCCAGGCCGCACTGCGACGCCTCATCGCCACCCATCGCTGATCGTGCGCGTGCCCCGACGCTTCAGGAGACGGTGACGACCTGCGCAGGGTTCGAAAAGCTACTATCTACCGGTTGTCTCGCCGCCGCGATATCAGTGATGCGCTCGAGCTTCGGCCCGTGATCCCTTCGGGTCGATGCTGTATCTGCGGTACATGTCGTGCGGCGTAACGACTAGAGGTTGATCACGGATAAGACGTGCAGCCGGGCCGGTGTTCTCGAACTCCCGGTACCGAGGCCCGGCGGCCGTGTATCCGGGCATGTCGATCAGTGTGCAGACTCAGAGGGGAAAGATCATGCGCTCAGTTACCAAATTGGCCACGACCGCCGCTGCCGCCGTAGTGGCCTGCGCCCCGGCGTTCGTCTTCGCCGGTACCGCCTCGGCCGAGGCCGTCAACCTCCCGGTGCTCTACACCACGGCGACGGAAGCGGGCCTGTGCTACGGCACGATTCGCGGGAACGTTGACCAGGACTCCTCCCAGGGACTTCACCTCACCAGCGCCTTCGAGGGCATCGGCACCTGCGCCACCACCGCCTACGTCTCCTGGCACAACATCGACACCGGCGCGCGGGGGAACACCACGATCAAGCTGGTCGGCTCCTGGTACAACTCCGCCACCATCCCCTCCGGCCCCGGCCACGTCGAGTTGTCCGTCACCACAAAGGAAATCTTCCACTCGCCCGATTCGGTCCAGGTGCAGTACGTCATCCCGGGGTGATCGGCAGTGAAGCCGGGCATCACGGCCGCGGCAAGTCGCATTGGCGGCCTCGGGTTCGGCAGGTAACTTCGAGCAAATGGATGCCGGCGTAGCCTACTTCCCGACCCACGACGGCCTCGGGCCCGCGGAGCTCGCTCGAACCGTTGAGGAGCGCGGCCATCGGTGGCTGATGTGGGCCGAGCACACGCACATCCCGGCGGCGCGGAAGACGCCATGGCGCGGCGAGCAGGGCGCGCCGCCGCTGCCGCGAAAATACGCGCACACCTACGACCCCTTCGTGGCGAGCGCCTACGCATTGGGCGCCACGAAAGCGCTGCGGGTCGGGACCGGTATCGCGCTCGTGGCCCAGCGCGACCCGATCATCACCGCCAAGGAGGTCGCGTCGCTCGATCATTTGTCCGGCGGGCGATTCGACTTCGGCATCGGCGCAGGCTGGAACCGTGAAGAGATGGCGAATCACGGCACCGATCCACGGACCCGGATGAAGCGCATGGGCGAGTACGTCCGAGCGATGAAGGTGATCTGGACGCAGCACGAGGCCTCGTTCGACGGCGAATTCATCTCTTTCGACCGGATCTGGAGCGACCCCAAGCCGATCCAGCGGCCGCACCCGCCGATCCTCGTCGGAGGCGGCGGGCCGACGGTGCTGGATCGCGTGCTCGAATACGGCGACGCGTGGATGCCCAATCACGGCCCCGGGATCATCGAGCGGATCACCGAGCTGCGCGAGCGGGCCGATCGCCCGATCGACGTCGTCGTGATGGGCGCCCCCGTCGACGACCTCGAGGCTCTCGAATCCTATGCGGAAGCGGGAGTCGACCGCGTGCTCTTCTGGTTGCCGTCGGCACGCCGGAGCGTCGTCGATCGCGAGCTCGATCGGGTCGAGGCGACGATGGCCGAGTTGCACGACCGCCCGGTGTGAAGTCGGAGGTGGAGTCGCCCCGGTTTCCTCCCGCACCCTTTGCCGGGACGGCCGCCCGCTCGGGGCTGAGCACGGCCCGACAGCCGGTCCGGAAGCGGAGCGATGGCTCCGCGTTGACTACGCTGACGCGGTGTCCCAATCCGTGCCACTGACGAGACTTCTCGATGACGCGGGCTTGCTGTCGCTCGAGCACCGCCTGCACCTCGAGGAGGTGCTCGGCGCACACGTGTTGGAGGCCGACCTGGACGGACGTCGGCTCGAATTCCTCGGTGACGAAGGCTCCTTCGTGTGCACCGACGTCCACCTGCTCGGAACGGCGGATGCCGACACGTGGCTGTGGGGATGGGTCAACCCGTGGGGCTACCCGCCGTCGCTGCTGCGCGCGGCGGAGACGGTGCGCGAGTTCGGGTCCCGCTACCGTGTCGCCGAATTGTGTTCGGCCGAACTGCCCGTGGTCCTCGGTGGCGCGGCGCCGGAGCCTTATCAGGTGGCCGGCTTGATGGCGGATGCCGCGAAGATCGTCTGCGGGCGCTGGAACTCCTACTGTGGTGTCATCGATGGCGCCTGCGTGGCGTTCCTCATCGACCACCCGGCCTTCGAATTGCCCGCGCCCACCCCCTCCGGCCTCGCTCGCGTGCTGGCGCACGGCTTCGGAGCACTGCCACTGACGGATCACCGGCGTGCCGTGTACAGCTACCTCACCCGGCGGGGACTGAACACCGAATTCCTCGACGACTACCGGTTGCTGGAATTCGGCGACGACGGTCTCGCCGGCGAGGTCGAGTTCGACGCTTCGGGTCGGATCGCGAACCTCGATATCCGGATCGTCATGGACGGGATCGACGCACCCTTCGAATCGCAGCCCCAGCCGGCGTGAGCCGCCCGGTCAGCTCGGCGGGAACTGTTGCTCGAACCAGCCGATAATCTCGGGGACGGCTATCCGTGCCGTTCCGGCGTGGTCCACGTCGCCCAGGTCCCGCAGCGTGGCGTCGCCGCCGCCGAGAGCTTGCAAGCAGTGCTCGGCATTCGGAAACGGCACGGCGCGGTCGCCGCGAGCAGCGTAGAGGTGGACCGGCACCCGCGGCGTCCAGTCGCAGGTGCCGTCGCTCTCGGTGATAGCCGCCGCGGTGGCGCCGGTCGGCTCGGCGGCGGACCGGACGAACCCGGGGGTCAGCAATTGTCCGGGGGTGGGCGCCAGCGAGGTCACGATGGTGATCTCGGTGTGGAAGCCGTCGAAGAGTTCTTCGACTTTGTCGGCGTAGGGCTGCTGGAAGGCCTCGGTCGGGTCGTCGTAGAGGTGGTGGATCCGGTTCATGGAAGTGATCCAGTAGGAGAGGAAGAGCACCGCCGCGCCCGGTAGGACCCGCCCGTCCAGTGCGGCGGGCGCCTGGACGTGCCGTAGGTCGTAGGGTCCGCTTATCGGGGCCAAGGCAGCCACCCCGAAACCCGGGATCGCGCCGGAGGCCAGCGCTTTCCCGAGCGCCATCGCGGCGTGGCCGCCTTGGGAGAAGCCGGTCACCAGCACGTCCGGATCGAGCTCTCGGCGCTGCTGGGCCACGAGGGAAGCGGTCGCGCGCAACAGGTCGGCCGAAGCGCTGACCTCCGAAGGCGCATGGGTGTAGGGATGCGTTCCCGGACCGTTCCCGAGGCCCAAGTAGTCCGGTGCGGTCGCCGCGTAGCCCGCGGCGGCGAAGGCCACCGTACGCAGCCGATCGGGGAGGTTGCGGGTGTCGACCGACGGCGCGTCGCTCTTCAGCGTCATGGTTCCGTGCTCGTAGCTGACCACCCGCAGCCGCCGGGAGTCCGTGCGCGGCAGCGCCACCAGCCCGCTGGCGGTGGTCGGGTCGCCGTGCGGGGTGATCGTCCGGTACTCGATGCGGAAGGCGTCGACGCCGTTGCGCACCGGAGTGGAGATTCCACCGTTGGTCAACAGCGCGGCGGTCTGCTCGGGCGGCAGACTCAGCAGGGGCGTCGTGGAAACGATCTCACCGCGGGCGGGCGGCGGTTCGTGTTCGGTCCCGCAGCCGGCGGCTGCCAACAGGACGACCACCGCGACCAGGCAGCGCCTCAGACGGTACATCCGTCGGTCCTCTCGACGATCATCGGCTTCGTTCCATCATCGCGCGTACGCGTACAGGTCGTCGGGCGGTGCGGCCGAGCCGCCGGGATCTGGGGGTGGTTTCGGGTCTCGTGGAAGGCTCGAAGTTCGCGGCGGGCGGGGGGAAGCCGCTCCGATCGTCCGCATCCCCCGCGTCCGGTGCCTGGTCGTAGCTGATCCGGCCACACGCAGTTCACCCGACCGTTAAGTAAATGGCTGTTTCAAGCAATATGGGGCTATCTACCAGTCCAGAGAAGCGATATGTTATGAATCATTATCGTCGACTGTGGTAGTTCGGTGTGGTTGCTACCCGGGCGGCGTGGGGTTGTCGACGCTACCCGGCCGACGCCGTCCGGGCGGCGTCGACACCCCATCGCGGCTGATCGAGGGACTACCCGAGGAGTGGGCATGAGCACGCCGACGGCGAGCGCGACTACCGAGATCTACTTTCGCGCGGCGGCCGCGACCCTGGTCGAGGCAGCGACGGTGCTTGCGGACTTCGGATGCTCGCCGGTGGATGTCTCCGGGATACTCGAGCGCTCGCGCCGAGTCGAGCACGCGCTCGGCGTGGTCATCGGCAACTTGACCGCCGCGCTGGAGTCCGAGCCCGTGGCCGCCGACGGCGCGCAATTGTCCGAACTCGGGCGGGCGCTCGGCCGCGTCGTCGAACGGATCCGGGCGGCAGCAGCGCTCGCGGACGCCCGCCTCGTCACGTCGGTGCCGGACGAGGTGCTCGAAGTCGTGATGACGATAGGTCGCTGCGCGCATCTCACCGCCGCTGCGCTGGGCGCGTGCGACCAACCGCTGCTCGGGTCATATCGCGCCGAGTTGCTGCGTCTCGCGGTGCACGCCGAGCGGACGTTCACCCGGTGGTCGCTGTCGCGGCCACGGACCGGCGCGAACCCGACGGCGGAACTCGGCAAGGCGCTCGTCTCGGTCGTGCACGCGTTCCTGGCGGTCGGTTACGCGGCCGCGATCGTGATCAGGGCGTGAACGCTATGTGGCCATGCATTCTTTCCGAGCGATCCGAAATCACCAGGGCAAACGGGTCTTTAGTTAGTGGTTGTTCATGTCGTGTGATAGAACTCACTGGCGAAACGAAGGGGACTGTTCGACATGGAACCAACAGCCAAGCAACGCGCGGCGATGAACGTCATCTGCGACACGTTCAACCCCGGCGACGGGTTGACGCTGCCGTCGGCGAGCGCGCTCGGAGCCGTTGACACCGTCTTCCAACTGCTGGGGCGCAATCCGCGCGAGGCGGAGAAGAAGCAACTGGCCACGCTGCTGAACCTGTGGGATTCCCGGCTGACCGGCCTGCTCACCGGCAGCGGTCTCCGGCGCTTCTCCCGCCTGTCGCAGGAGGAGCGGGAACGGGCATTGCTGCGGCTGGCCGATTCGCGTTTCGAATCCGTGCGGGTGATCTTCGGGGCGCTCAAACAAGCGTCGCTGCTGTCCTACAACATCACTCCCGGCCCGACGGGCGTCAATCCGCTGTGGAAGGAGATCGGGTATCCGGCCCCTTCCGGTCCGCTGACCACGGCGCCCGCGCCCGTGTTGACACCGCTGCGCTGCACCGAGACGACCGAATTCGACTGTGATGTAGTGATCGTCGGTTCCGGCGCCGGAGGCGGTGTGGCCGCCGCGGTATTGGCCGAAGCGGGCCTGGACGTCGTGGTGCTGGAACGCGGAAACTACTACGACGACCGCGATTTCGGCGCGGGCGAGCTGGACGGGTTGCAACACCTGTACGCACCGGGGCCGCCGGGCACCGCCGACGGTCAGATCACCCTCGTCGCGGGCACGTGCCTGGGGGGTGGGACGGTCGTGAACTGGAGTACGTCGTTGCCGACGCCGGAGGATGTCCGGGCGGAGTGGGCCGCCCTGGGCGCCGCCCAGTTCGCCGAGGACGAATTCGGCGACGCGCTCGACGTGGTGCGGCGGCGGCTCGGTGTCACCGATCGGCGGTCGGTGCTGTCGGCTCGCGACGGCGTTCTCGAGCGCGGCGCCCGCGCGCTCGGCTGGGAGGTGGACACGTTGCCGCGCAACGTGACCGATGCCTGCGACGCCGGTGTGGAGTGCGGCCGGTGCGGTTACGGCTGCCGCCTGGGCGCCAAGCAGTCGGTGACCAAGACCTGGCTCGCCGATGCGGCGGATCGGGGCGCGCGACTGGTCGTGGACGCCGACGTGCGGCGGATCAGTGTGCGAAATGGTCGCGCGGAAGGCGTTTCGGCGGTCACGTCCGACGGCCTGGCGATCGAGGTGCGCGCTCGTGCGGTGGTGGTGGCGGCCGGTGCGATCCAGACTCCGGCGTTGCTGCGGCGTTCCGGGCTGCGCAACCAGAACATCGGCCGCCACCTGCGCCTGCACCCGGCGGCCGCGGTGTTCGGGGTGTTCGAGGAAGAGATCCGGCCGTGGGAGGGCGGCTTGCAGACCCGGATCTGCCGCGAGCACAGCGATTTGGACGGCAACGGCTACGGCGTGATCTACGAAACCGGCCCGATCCATCCCGGTCTCGCCACCGGGTTCATGAGCTGGCGCGGCGCCGAGAACCATCGGACCACCATGCTCGATTTCGCGCGTTCGAACGCGATCGGCATCATCACGCGCGACCGCGATTCGGGCACCGTGTCCGTCGACCGCGGCGGTGAGCCGATCGTGAACTACCGGTTGTCGGACTACGATGCCGCCCATTTGCACACCGGGTTCGAGGGGGCGGCGAGCATTCTGGAAGCAGCGGGTGCGCAGCGCATCTTCTCCGGGCACCAAGCGGGTGTCTCCTACGAACCGGGCCGCCGCGGCTCGCATGCCGATTTCGCCGCCGCGTGCCGGGCCGCCGGGTACGGACCGGGGCAATGCTCCCTGGGCGCACTGCACATCATGGGTTCGGCGCGGATGGGCGGCTCAGCGAAAACCTCGGCCACCAACCCGGACGGCGCCACGTGGGAGGTGGCGAACATCGTCGTCGCCGACGCCTCCAGCTTCCCCACCGCGTCGGGCGTCAACCCCATGGTCTCGATCGAGGCGATCGCCTACATGAACGCGAAAAGGCTTGTCGCGCGGTTGAGCTGAATACCGGCCGGGGTCGGGTCAGAGCGCGCGGATGCCGTCGAGCACCGCGCGCAGGAGGCCGAGATCCGATTCGGACCCGGCCGTGGGCTCCGCCGACCGGTAGATCAGCCTGCCGTCGTCGAGCAGGTCGCCGATGAGGACCTTCGTCATCGTCAGCGGCAGGTTCAATCGCGCGGACACCTCCGCTACCGACTGCGGGGTGCGGCAAAGCTGCACGATAGCGGCGTATTCCGGTTCGGTGCGCCGCAGTGCGGTGCCCGGCGCGCCATCGACCACCAGGGTGACCAAGTTCAGTTCCGGGCGCACGGCACGACCCCGGCCGCGGGTGATGGCGAAGAGCCGGACCATCGGACCGGCGTCTTCCTCGTACCAGGGATCGTGCTGATAACTCATGGCTGTGTCGAAGCGGATGGGTGCGGGCGCGTGTCGACCGACAGATGTGTTCCGACTCGCTGCACCGTCTGATTCATTTCGTAGGCCACCATACCCATATCGGCGGTCTCGGACGCCAGCAGTGCCAGGCAGGCGTTGGTTCCGGCCGTGGTGACGAACAGCACGGCGTGGTCGAGTTCCACCACGGTCTGGCAGACGCCACCGGCGTCGAAATGGTGGCCGACGCTGCGGGATAGGCTGTGCAGTGCCGATGCCATCGCGCAGAACCGCTCGGCGTCGGCCTTGTCCAGTTGGGCCGAATGGCCGATCAGCAGCCCGTCGGAAGACAGCAGCACCGCGGATTTCGCTCCGACCAATCCGGTGACCAGCTCGTCGAGCAGCCAACCGAGGCCGGTTCCCTGGGAAGTAGTCATCGTCGCCTTCTGCAAAGGGGGGATTGCGGACTAATCGAAGTCGGGACGCTTCCGGCGTCCCTGGCGGGTGCCGTTCTCGATGGCACTCATCAGATTGCGTGCTTCATCGGCGGTCCGCTGTCGTATCGGGGCGGCGGGCGCCGTCTGCTCCTGCTCCTGGGGAGATTGACGGCGGCGGCGTGGGAGCGGCGGCCTGGCGTCCGCGGCCGGACCGGGATCTGGTGTGGCCGCGGTGTCGAAGCCACGGTCGTCGCCGTGCGGGATCGGTGCCGGGGCCGGTTGCTCGGAGGCCGGGGTGAACCATGCCGATCGGCCCGGTACCGGCGCCGGTCGAGGCGGGAGGTCGTCCGGCGTCTGCGGCCGCACGGGTTCGATGGGGTCAGCGTCGCTCTGCTCGCGCGGCGAGGTCTCCGACCGCAGGAGTGCGCTCGGAATGAGCACCACCGCCCGCACGCCGCCGTAGGCCGACTCGCCCAGACGTACCGAAACACCGTGCCGGTGCGCCAATTTCGCGACGACGAACAATCCGAGCCTGGTGTCGCTGGACAAGGTCACCACACTGAAATCCGGTGGGTTGGACAGCAGTTCGTTGCGCGCGGCGAAGTCGGCCTCCGACATGCCCAAGCCCTGGTCGATGATCTCGACCGCGACGCCGCGCCCGACCACGACGCCGGACACCTCGACCCGCGCTTGCGGGGGTGAGAAGGCTGTCGCGTTGTCCATCAGCTCGGCCATCAGGTGGATCAGGTCGGCGACGGCGTTGCTCGACACCTGCAGTTCCGGCAGCCTGCCGGTCTGGATCCTGGCGTAGTCGAGACTTTCGGCGACGGCGGCGCGGACCAGATCGATCAGTGGAACCGGCTTGCGCCAGCGTCTACCCGGCTTCTCGCCGCCGAGGATGATGAGGTTCTCGGCGTTGCGGCGGGCCCGCGTCGCCAGGTGGTCGAGCTGGAACAGCAGCTCGAGCTGGTCGGCGTTCTCCTCCTTGCGTTCGGCTTGGTCGAGCAGCGCCAACTGGCGGTGCACCACGACCTGGCTGCGATGGGCGATGTTGAGGAATACCGCGTTGACGCCCGTTCGCGTCTTCGCCTCGGCGACCGCGGCGGACACGGCCGCGACATGGGCGCGGTTGAAGGCGTCGGCCACCTGGCCCAATTCGTCGGAACCGAAATCCAGTCGGGCCAACTCGGCCTCGGAGTCGATGCTTTCGCCTCGGCCGAGCCTGCCCATGAGATCGGGCAGCTGCTGGTCCGCCAGTTCCAGTGTGTCGCGCCGCAATCGCCGCATTCGCCCGATGAAGCGATTGGCCATGATCAACGCCGCGAGGAAGGCGATGGTCGCGACCAACAGCACCCCCGCGCCACCGAGCATGGACCGCCGCGCGGTTTCATCGCCTCGCTCGCGCGCGATCTGGTGCGCGTCGCGGCTCTGGTCGTCCCAAAGCTTCAGCAGGGCCGCCGAGACCTGGCCGGAGGCCTCTTGCCAGGCCGCGACACCCATGGGCAACGACGACGTGGTCCTGGAGGCCGAGCGGCCGCTCTGGGTCCTACCGGTACCGGTGGACTCGTCGGAGTCGGAGCCCGCCTCCACTGGACCGCGCACCAGCACCGCGTCCTGCATCGCGACGAGCTTCTGATAGGCCGGTCCGGCGGTGATCTCCTGGAGTTGGGCGAGTCGCTTGTTCTTCAACACGCGGCCGGAGTAGGCGACCTCACTGCGGAATTCGCCTACCAACCGGCTGAATTCGGTCAATTGCGCGGGAGTGTTCTCGCCGACGGTCAGCGCCACCGCGCCCAGGGTGTCCGCCATCGACAGGGCTTCGGCCGCGCGTAGGGGCTCGACGCCGTAGTTCAGTTCCATGGCGATATCGGCTTCCGGCGCCACCCGTGCGGCGAGCGTCGACGCGGCGATGATCGTGCCGATGACCCCGCTGAAGACTTCGAAAACCTCGTGCGGCGCGGCCTGCCGGGTGTCGACCCCGCCGCGCAGCGTCGGAACCATCGCGAACAGCTTGTTGTAGCCCTCGATATCGGAGGCGGACCCGCCGGGATTCAGTTTGCGGGCGGCATCGCCTTTCGCCATCACCCCCGCCAGCGCCGCGTCCGAACGCTGGCGTGCGGCGGCGAGCCCGCGGGCGACTTCGGTGTCACCGGCCAGGGACAACAGCGACAGGCGACGCTCCTCCTGGAACGCCTGGACCATGAGGATGGCCGGTGCCGTCGTGCTGCTGGCCAGCTCCGCCCATTCCTTGGCCGCCTGGGCGGATCGCACCAGATAGCCGGCCGCGCCCACACCGATGATGAGTAGCGTGACGCTCGATATGAGCACGATCGCCAGCAGGCGTACCCGGACACTCACTCGACCACGGACATCACGCCGGCTCGACCGAACCGCTCCCATAGCGGATTCGCGCAGCTCTGACCACTTGCTCACGGCTGGAAAATGCCTACCCTCTGACACGGCCCCGCCCGACCCGGGCGGCACCTCACCTGTACCCGTTCCGAAGAATAACGAAAGTGTAGCGGTTCGATCGCGAATCCCACGGATTCGCTTGGACCAACAAGTGAATCGAAATTATTCCGAAATTCGAGCACGCGAGCTCGGGTGCGCCGGGCTCCGCGCGTGATCGTCGACCGTAAACGCGCCCGGAAGGATTGCCACTCGGCGGTATAGCGTAGCCGATCCGCAGCTGCGCGAACCAGAGCGAACATCAATCTCTAACTTACCGATGGTTCTGGTCGTATATGGACAGCTCGTTCGATTCCTCAGCTGTCCGCCTGTGCGATATGGGTGGTCGGTACCGTGTCATCGGACCAGACACCGAGAAGGGCAGCCCAATGTCCACGGAACCGGGTGATGATATAGCGCCCACTTCGATATCCGATTCCCGCTGCTGGCAATAAATCCGTCGCTCGATCGCCACACCGGCACTCGCCGCCGCGACCCGCGCTGTTCGTGGAAGCGTTGCGAAGTCCCGGAGCGCCGCCGGGTGCCCGGCGAACGATTCCAGCGTGGCTCTCGTTACCGGACCGTCGGCGCCGCGCCGGGAGTTCGTGTCATCGCGGTGACCAGGTGGCCCGCAGTTCGAGCGCGGCGATAACGCGATGAAGCGTTTCGACGGGGTCGGGGCCGCATTCGAGATGCAGGCCGCCGGGAACGGTGCCGGTCGTTCGGCACGTGTCGAAGAACGCGCGAATCACGTCGGCGACATCGTCGGCACCGAAGTCGCCGCCGCCGTGCGGCATGCGCGTGGACGGCATCGGATCGCACACCCAGCAGATCGGTGTGTCACACGCGGCGGCCGCGGCGAACAAGGACGGAAGCGTATCGAGGGTACGGGCGACGCCGAGTCGGGGGACCAGTGTGAGCCGCCCCGGCTCTTTCCGCGGATTCAATGTGCGACAGAGGAACTCGATGTCGTCCGGGGTAGTGGCGGAGCCGAGTGCTACCGCGACAGGGTTACCGGCATGGATGGCGACCCGCATTCGGTCGTGGGCGAGAGCCCCCGCCCGATCGTCGAGCCACAAAAGGTGTGCCGAGCGATCCCACCATCGTTCGTCGGGTCCCTGGCCGGGCGGGACGACCGGTTCGCGGGAGATGCGCAGCAGCGGTAGCCAATTGTGCAGTTCACTGGCGCCCGGCGGTGCGATCGCGGCGACGGGCAACAGCCCGCTCACCGCGCGGAGCAGGTCGCGTCGCACCGGATCGTGCGACCGGTCGGCGGCGCGGCGCAAAATGTTCACGCACAGCGTGATCGGCAAGCGGTCGGCGGGCCACTCGTCGAGCGCCGCGGCAGCGCGGAGGTCGCCGCGGTGTCGTCCGGGCGCTCGTTCGATGGTGACCGTCGCTGCTCCCAGCCCATGCGTCATGACCGCGGCCGCCGCGTACGTCAGTGCCCTGCGCGCGGCAACCGTTCTGGTGTCGGCTCCAGCAGAGGCGTCGTCGTGGCCACCGAGGTGCAGGACGAAACCATCTCCCCGTGCTGCCTTCGCCAAATCCGCTGTGAGGACCTCACATTCGTGGGGTTGTATGGGCCCGGGCCGCGAATGCCGCAAGCGGATGGGTGGCGCTGCGGAGTCCGCACCCCGCTGTACGCTGCCCAGGAATTCGTGCGCCTCGAACAGTCGGCTCGCCACCAGGAACGACCCCGGCCGCGCGGGTTCCGGTTCGTCGGCCCAAGGCGGATCGGCACCGGCCGTGGCGGCGTGGTCGGGTGGGATGACGTCCGGGTTGAACGACTCCCGGATGTAGCAGAGCGGCCGATCCCCGAGCGTCATGACGTATGCCCGTGCCGCGCAGAGGCGACCGTCCGGCCACCGCACCACGCCGGTCCGCAGGAGATGCCGCCGCTGGGATACGCCACGGGAGATGAGTCCGGTCCCGATCGGCACCCGCACATCGTCCATACCGGAAGCGGCCGCGCCCGCGCGCACCGCGACGACGTAATTGATGGATGCGGTGACCAAGTCGGCGTTGACCAGGCAGGAGCGGCGGACGATGACGCGATCGGAACCGGATACGCCCAAAGCGTCGGTGACCGTGGTCGGCAGCCGACCGGCCGCGATGTCGTCCTGACGCAATACCCGCACGTGCAGGTCGGTGCGAAGTATCGCCGCCAGCGCGGGGGTGGTGAATCCGTCACTCGCCAGCAGCATCCTGGTCAGCGGGTGGTCGAATCGCCCGATCTCGTCGTGGGTGCGCAATCCCGAACCACCGGGCGGGCGATCACCCGGTGGTTCGGGGCCGGTGTGCGTGATCGTCACGACCGGCTCCGTGCAGTGCCTGTCACGAGGAATCCGTGCCGGTACCGGCGCTAAAGGGTGGTGGCAGCCGTCGGTGGGAGAACGGGACGAGCCACGGCGGCGATCTCCGCTTCGGTCCGCGGCCGATCGGTGAGGCCGAGCACCGGCTCGGTCGTGATGCGCAACTGGCCGGTCGTCGTGTCCGCCAACGGATCGCGCCAGTGATCCCACACGACGGACATGTCGAGGTGGCCCATGTACTCGAGGTTCGCCGACTCCGCGTGCAGACCTTCGGCCGCGGAGATGATGGTCGCGGTCGCGGCGCGCTGTTGCACGCCCGAGGACTCGTCCATGTCGGTCAGGCCGGCCATGATCTCGGTGAACTGAGCCTGCTTCGTGTCGCCGCTGTGCCCGGTGGTCAAGGTGCCCGCGTGCGCGAAATACTCCTCCGAGCCCACATACTGCTCGTACATCCGCGACACCAGGACGAGGAATCGCGTGTAGGCCCGGCGATAGGCGTCCTCGTAGAAGGCCAGCGCGGCGGACTCGCTCAGTTCGCCGCGCAGGATCGTCGCGATCGCCGCCGCGGCGACCAGGCCGGAGTACGTCGCGAGATGCACGCCGCTGGACAACAGCGGATCGAGGAAGCAGGCCGCGTCGCCGACGACCACCCAGCCCGGACCGCTGAACCGGTCGGAGGTGTAGGAGTAGTCCTGCTCCGCCTTGACCTCCGCGACCTGCCGCGCACCGACGAGCAACTTGCTCATCGCCGCGCTGTCGGCGATGGTCTGTGCGTAGTACGCCTCTCGGCCGAGTTCGCGGAGTTTGGGAGCGGCTTTGCGCGCCGAGACGACATAGCCGACGCTGTGGCGGCCGTTCGAGAGCGGAATGTTCCAGAACCAGCCGCCCTCCGGCGTGGAGACGACGTTGATCGCGCCCTCCGGGCTGTCCGGATGTAGGTGTGCGCCTTCCCAATACGACCACACGGCGACGTTGCGGAAGGCGGGATGCTGCTGACGATCGACGACCTGGTGTTTGGCCAGCACGCCCGCGCGGCCGGAGGCGTCGACGAGAAAGTCGATCTCGGTGGTGTGCACTTCGTCGTCACCGTCGACGGTCCATTCCACGGCCGTCGGCCGGTCGCCGTCGAACAGGACGTTGGTGACCGTGGCCTGCTCGATCACCCGCGCACCCTGCTCTGCGGCGTTGCGCAGCAGCAGTTCGTCGAAGACGTCGCGCTGGACCTGCCAGGACCAGGCCTCGGCGTCCACGAGCTTGGACCAGTCCAGCAACCAGTTGTCGTCCTGCCACTGGAAGTGGCCACCTCGTTTGATCTGGAAGCCGTGGGCGGCCACCGCGTCGTAGGCGCCGGAGACGCGCAAGGTCGACAGGACCGAAGCCAACAGGCTCTCGCCGATGTGGTAGCGCGGGAACTTATCTCGTTCCAGGAGGGTCACGCGGACCCCCGATTTCGCGAGCAGGGCTGCGGTGGTGGACCCGGCTGGGCCGCCACCGATGACCAGAACATGCGGATTGTCCATAGCGAACTCCCTGGAACTGCCGACAACGGATCGTGCGCCCGCCTCAGTGGTGGAAGGACTCCGGGCGAGCCGCGGTCTTCGACGCGCCCGAATCAAACTTTGCCACTGATTAGCTAAACTAACGGTGCACGGTTCGATTGTAGCAATTGATAGCCAAACCTCAATAGACACAGGCTATTTGGCAACCCCTGGTCTATCCGCCTGTGGGTTACTGGAGGGTTGCCAAAATGCCCGCAGGAGACCTTGCCGCTGGACTGTCGTCACTGGGCATGAGCTGCGATGCCGAAGATGGTGGACATCGCATCGTCTGTGGAAACCGTTGCGGGAGCGAGTGTTTCGCCAGCGCTATGCGGTCGCGGCGGGGAATGTGGAGGTCAGGGTAGGCGGCGATGACATAGGTCGTTCGGTCATCACCCCTCTTTCCCAACGGATCCAAGGATACGGCGGACCCTCGCGTTGCACGAGTCGTTCACCAAGAGTTACCGCGCTGGTGACCAGGTCTCCGCTTCGGCCAACTCCCGGCGACGGTCCAGGCGAGCGGATGACATTGTGGCGCGGCGGATTTGCCGACCCTTCTGACCTGCGCGGTAAAGAATTTCGCGGTGTCGGTGGTTGTGACACTCCGGTGGGCGAACTCGGTGGCGTGCGCCGAGCCGTCATCGCGGGGGCCGCGAACGGCGACACGACCGCCAAATCATCCAGGAACGGGCGTTCGCGATCACGGAAGTCGGTGTCGCGTCGCGTGAAAGCGGCGGAGTGCCGGGAAATGAGCGAGAAGGGGCGAGTTCAGGCAGGGCCGCGTCCGGCGGCGACCCGGCCCGCGACGGGCCGTACGTCGCGGTGGGATATCAGCCACTCGCCGTCGTATTTCTCGTATCTGTCCTGCACCAGGCCGATGGTGGTCCAGTCCGCGGGGCGGTTGGTGTCGGCGAATTCCCTGGTGGTGAACCAATGCCATACCGTGGCGTAGGCGGTGAGCAGCGGGCCGTCCTCGGTCCACTCGATGGTGGCCTGCCCGGCGACATGCGCCACCATGGCGCGCTGGGATTTCGGCGCGCGGCTCATGTACGCGGTGAACTCGTCGCGTCCGTGGAAGCGCACCACCGGGCCGGGCATGATCCGGTACTCGATCAGCGCGTCCGGTGTGAAACATTCGACGAAACGTTCGCTCTCCCCGGTGTCCGCGAGTCGGAAGAAGTGATAAAACGTGCGGTAGATCGCCCGCTCGGCTTCGATGGTCGCGAGCAGATCTTCGGGTGAGCCGGTCACGTCGGTCCTTTCCCGGCGACAAGGTATCGCGCGGCGAGTCGTACGGTGTCGAATTCGGCGGCAGCGGTACTTCGCAGGTGCGCTGCGGCTCTCGCCAGGTGCGGCGGACGCGGTGCGCTCCTGCGCGTCGACGGTGGAGGCGGTTTCCAAGCGGACGGCATACGGGCTCAGGGGGTTTCCGTCGCTTCGTGGGCGCGCAAGAAGGTGTCGACCCCCGTCGTGGCGACCGCGCGCATCTCGGTGGTGGAGACCTTGCGGGTGCCCAGCCGTGAGCGGCCCTCCATCGGGCCGGTGATCAGCGCGAGGAACTGTTCCGCGGCGGTGGCCGGGTCGCACGCGCGCAAGCGGCCGGACAGCGACAGGCGCGCCAGCCGATCGGCCAGCGCATCGGCCAGTTGGTCGGACGTGCGGCTCACCACGATGTCGATCAGGTCGGGGAACTGGGCGACCTGCCCGTAGGTCAGCCACCGCAGCGACCGGGATCGCTCGGAGCAGCAGACCCGGATCAGCCGGTACGCCAGGTCCTCCAGCGTGGCGCGCAAGTCGGGGCCGGGGTTGCGCAACCGGTCCACGACCGCCAGGTTCTCGGCCAGCACCGCGTCGCCCGCGGCCGCCAGCGTGTGCCGGAACAGGGTTTCCTTGTCGTTGAGGTGGTTGTAGATGGTCGGCTTGGCGACGCCTGCCGCCTCGGCGATCTCCTGCACACACGCCTGCGCGTAACCGCGGCGTGCGAAGACCGCGAACGCCGCGTCCAGGATCGCCTGCCGTTTGTCGATCCGCCCGCGCGAAGCCGCCTGTCCGGCTTGCGATGTCACTGCTGCCACTCCCGCAGTCTAGTACGCCGACGAATATCAAATTGAACCGGCTGGTACAAAGCTTCGCATGTTTCGGCTCGAGCCCGTGACCATGAGACCCGGCGAACGGCGGCACCGATGAGTTTCCGGCGGTCACGGCGTCGTTGGTGAGGGAGTATCCGCGACCTGATCAAGGAGAATCATGACCGACGACCTGGCTGCCGCCTCCACGGCCGATCCCGAATTGCTCGATGTCCCGGAGGTCACCACGGCGGTTATCCGTGACCGTGTCCCACCCGCGGGCTTGCGAGACTTCTTCGACCGGTCGTTCCGGATCCTGCCGGAGGTCGTCGCCGGACAAGGCGCGACGATCGAGGGGCCGGCATTCTGCGTGTATCGGGCGGAGTCCGATGCCACGCTGGATCTGGAGGTGGGGTTCGCGGTCGACCGGGGCCTGCGCCCGGAGCGCGACGTCAGGGCCGGTTGCCTGCCCGCGGGCCGCGTGGCGAGGATCGTGCACGCCGGTGGATTCGACGGCTTGGCTGCCGCCTGGGAACACCTGCGGGCCTGGATCGATGAGCAGGGACTGGCCGCGGAGCCGCTGCGGTGGGAGGTCTACCTGACCAAGCCCGCTCCGGACATGGACCCCACGGATCTGCGCACCGAGCTGAACTGGCCGGTAGCGCAGCGATGATCGAACCCGCGCCCGCCCGACGGCGCAGCCGACGAATTGTCGGCGGCAGCTTCGGCGGGACGGCGTCGAATCGAAGACCTCGCTTCGAACGCGTAACCAGCGGCGTCCCGGAATCTCACGACGCTGATCCTCGCGTCGGCCCGGCTTGGCGGCTTCACGTATCGGGGTCTTCGTCTCGGTCGGTGTTGGGCCCCGGGCCCGCCAGATTGCCGGAGTTCTCGGAGTGGCCTTCGAGAATGCCCTTTTCCCGCGCGTTCGATGTTTCGTGCGAGTCGTCCTTGTCGGTGGTGTCGTGGGGCTGATTCATGACTGCTTCTCCTCGGGAAAGTCGGGTGTCCAGTCCGGGTGGGGCTATCGCGAATCGGCCTACCCCTGGAGCTGCGCGGCAAACCGAGGGGAGCGCCCGGTCCAGCCATATTGGACGCGGCGCTCGACGGGTTCAATCGCGCTGTAAGTCAATTGAATGCGTGATGCACGGCTCTCGCGGTGCGGTGACGGGCTACAGGCCGAGCAGAGTTTCCGCGACCTTTCCCATGGCCTCGCGATACTCCGCACGGCTGGATTCGTCGGCGGTCCGACGCGCGAGGATGCCCGCGGTGAGGGTGTAGCCGATCGTTTCCGCGATCACCCGCGGCGTCGCCACCGGGGTGATGCGGCCCGCGTCGAGTTGACGCTGGAGATACCGGGTGAAGCGGCGGATCGGCCGTTCGGTGATCTCCTCGGACAGCGCCGCAACCTTGGGGTCCACGGACCCGCGCTCATCGATCAGGCGCAGCAGAGGTCCCGCCGCGGCGACCGCTGTGGCGAAGGATTCGATGGTGGCGCGCAACATATTCCGCGGATCCTCGTCCTCGATGCCCGGCTCCTGCGCGGCGAGGAAGTCGTCGCGCACCCGCTCGGCCAGCGCGAGGAAGATCTCCTCCTTGGAGGCGAAGTACACGTACATCGTCGCGCGGGAGACGCCGGCCTCGGCGGTGATGGCGGCGACGGTGGTGTTGTCGTAGCCGCGCTCGGCGAACACGCGGGTCGCGGCGTCGAGCAGATCGCGGTGCCGGGAGGTGTGCGAGCGCTCCCGCGCGGCGCGCACCGACCAGGTGGACTGGGTCACGCCGATATGGTGACCCATATTGACGTTGACGTCAATGTCAACGAGACTGGGCGGCATGCAGGTCGTCGTGGCGAACAGGGGAGAAGTAGCGGTCCGCGTGTTGCGCACCGCCCGGGAACGGGGTTGGCGAACCCTCGCGGTGCACACCGCCGAGGAACGAGACGCGCTGCACGTCCGTCTGGCCGACGATGCCGTGCCATTGCCCGGCGTGGGAGCCTCCGCCTACCTCGATGTCGCGGCCGTCGTCACGGCGGCGAGGAAGGCGGGCCCCGGCGCGTTGGTGCACCCAGGCTACGGATTCCTCAGCGAGAGCGCCGAATTCGCGAAGGCGTGCGCGGCGGCCGAACTCGTGTTCGTCGGTCCGTCGCCCGAAGCGCTCGACATCTTCGGCGACAAGACCGCGGCACGCGCGGCGGCCGAGCGCGCGGGTGTCCCGGTGATCCCGGCGAGCCCCCGCGGCGCGGACATCGCCGAGGTGCGGGCACTGCTCACCGCGCATCCCGACGGGGTGATGGTGAAGGCCGCGGCGGGCGGTGGCGGGCGCGGTATGCGTGCGGTGCGCGACGCGGCCCGCCTCCCGGAGGTGTTCGAACGCTGCCGCGCGGAGGCGCTGGCCGGATTCGGTGACGACGCGGTCTACGCGGAGGCGCTGATCACCGGCGCGCGGCACATCGAGGTTCAGATCGTCACCGACGGAGCCGTGGCGGCGGCGGTCGGCGACCGCGATTGCAGCGTGCAGCGCAGGCAGCAGAAACTGCTCGAGGTCGCGCCCGCCCCCGAATTGCCGGCCGGGTTGCGCGAGCGGTTGCATCGCTGGGCGGTCCGGCTCGCCGAATCCGTCGGCTGCCGCGGTGTCCTCACCGTCGAATTCCTGGCGCGCGGCGACGAGGCGTGGTTTCTCGAGGTCAACCCGCGGCTGCAGGTCGAGCACACCGTCACCGAAGCGGTTCTGGGAATCGATCTGGTGGCGGTGCAATGCGATCTCGCCCGCGGCGCCACGCTGGCCGATCTCGCGCTCCCCGATCCCGGTTCCGCGCGCGGTTACGCGGTGCAGGCGCGCCTGAACGCCGAAACCGTCACCGCGGGCGGCGACGTGCTGCCCGGCACCGGCACGCTGACCCGGTTCGCGCCACCGACCGGAGTCGGCGTACGGGTCGACACCGCCGCGTTCACCGGTATGCGGCAGGACGCGCGCTTCGACTCGTTACTGGCCAAGGTCATCGCCTGCGGACCGTCCTATCCGGCCGCGCTGCGCCGGTGCGCCGACGCGCTGGCCGAGACCGTCGTGACCGGGGTGGACACCAATATCGCCGTGCTGCGCGCGATCTTGACGGATCTGTCGGAGGGCCGCGTCGTGCCGACCACGTGGTTCGAGCGGAACGTCGACGAATTGGTCCGGCGGGCGGATGATTTCGCCGTCGTCGTGCCCGCTGCGCCCGACCGGGAAGAGAGCGCGGCCGCCGAAGTGACGCTGGACGGCGACGAGGAGGCGGTGCGGTCGCCCATGGGTGGCACGGTGGTCGCGCTCACCGAGCCCGGCGTCGTGGTCGCGGCGGGCGGCGAGGTCGCGGTGCTGGAAGCGATGAAGATGCAGCACGTGGTGCGCGCCGAGCAGGACCTGCGCGTGTGCCGCCACGTGGCGGCGATCGGCGCGGTCGTCGATTCGCACGCGCCGCTGCTGACCTTCGTCCCCGCCGAGCACGAGGGCGCGGTCATGGATCACACCGCGGTGGACCTGGATGCGGTGCGCGCCGACCTCGCCGAAGTCCACGCCCGCCGACGGGGAGTGCTCGACGAAGCACGGCCGGAGGCGGTCGCCAAACGCCATCGGCTCGGGCGGCGCACCGCCAGGGAGAACATCACCGACCTCGTCGACGCGGACAGCTTCGTGGAGTACGGCGCGCTCGCGGTGGCCGCCCAGCGCCTGCGTCGCAGTCCGGAGGACCTGATCGCGAACACGCCCGCGGACGGCCTGATCGCGGGCGTGGCCACCGTCGGCGCAGAGCGATTCGGTCCCGGCCGCTCGCGCGCGGTGGTGCTGTCCTACGACTACACGGTGCTGGCGGGCACCCAAGGGATGCGCAACCACGTCAAGACCGACCGCATGCTGGAACTCGCACGCGAACAACGGCTTCCGGTGATCTTCTTCACCGAGGGCGGCGGCGGCAGGCCGGGCGACACCGACTATCCCGGCATCTCCGGTCTGGACGTGACCACCTTCCGCGCGATGGGCGCACTCTCGGGCCGGGTTCCGCTGATCGGCATCGTGTCCGGACGCTGCTTCGCGGGCAACGCGGCGCTGCTCGGCATGTGCGATGTCGTGATCGCCACTCCCGACGCGAATATCGGCATGGGCGGCCCCGCCATGATCGAGGGCGGCGGCCTGGGCGTCTACGCCCCGGAGGACATCGGCCCCGTCGAGGTGCAGCGTCGCAACGGCGTTGTGCACATCGTGGCCGCGGACGAGGCGGAGGCGGTCGCCACCGCGCGGCGCTATCTCGCCTACTTCCAAGGCGACATCGAGGAATGGACCGCGCCGGACCCGCGGCTGGCGCGGCACGTGGTTCCGGAGAATCGGCTGCGTGCGTTCGATATTCGTGCCGCGATCGAGGCCGTCGCGGATGTCGGGTCGGTGCTGGAGCTGCGCCGCGACTGGGCGGCCGGGATCATTACCGCACTGATCCGGGTCGAGGGACGGCCGTTCGGTTTGATCGCCAACGACTGCCATCATCACGGCGGGGCGATCGATGCTCCGGCCGCCGACAAGCTCAGCATGTTCCTACGTCTGTGTGACGAGCACGGCTTGCCGATCGTCTCCTTCTGCGACACACCGGGCTTCATGGTGGGCCCCGACGCGGAGAAGGACGCCACGGTGACGAAGTTCAGCCGCCTGTTCATCGACTCCGCCGCGCTGTCGGTGCCGCTGGGCACCGTCATCGTGCGCAAGGGCTACGGTCTGGGCGCTCAGGCCATGGCGGCGGGCTCGTTTCGCGCTCCCCGGTTCGTCATCGCCTGGCCGACCGGCGAGATCGGCGGCATGGGCCTGGAGGGCGCGGTCCGCCTCGGGTTCGCGAAAGAGCTGGCCGCCATAGAGGATCCGGGCGAGCGGCAGCAGGCATTCGACAACCTGGTCCAGCTCGCCTACGCCAACGGCAAGGCTCTCACCGCCGCCACCGTTCTGGAAGTCGACGACGTCATCGATCCGGCCGATACGCGCCGCTGGATCCGTACGCTGCGCTGACCGGTACGGCTGCCAGGGATCCGGCGCGACCCGCCACGCGCTTCGGGTCGAGATCATGATCCGCACGCGCGCCCTATCAGGCGCCGTGCCAGGACGGTCCGTCCTCACCGCGGGATCGAGGACCGGCGAGCCGGGCAACGCCCGCGACACATCCACGGCAGAGAGACCTGCCACGAGTTGACCGTGACCACCGATCCAGCGACCGGCGCGGCGCGGAGGCGCGTGGCACTCGGCGATGACGACGCGACGACCACGCGGATCGCCGACCAGCCGGACTCGTCGACGTGCACGTTGACCGTGCGCTGAACCGCCGCACCCGGTGACCGGGTGGGCCTGCGCGCGTCGCGGCGGAGCGAACGCTCACCGCACGGTCGCGTGCACGCCGTTCAGCGCGTCGACCAGGTTGCGGGCGCGCAGATCCAGCGCGCCTTCGACGATATGGTTGGTGACGTAGGCGAAGGCGAGACGGCGTTCGGGATCGGCGAACGCGAGACTGCCGCCGCGGCCCGGATGGCCGAACGAGGCGGCTCCGCCCAGTGGGAGCTCCGCGGTGGGCAGCATGTACCCCGAGGCATAACGGCCGGGCAGCATCAGCACATGATCGGTGCCCGCGACCTGTTCCCGGCTGGCAGCGGCGAGAGTGTCGGCGGTGAGCAGGCGCGTGCCCTCGACCTCGCCGACGAGTGCCGCGTACAGACGCGCCAGGCCGCGAGCCGTGCCGATGCCGTTGCTCGCTGGCAGTTCCGCGGCTTGGACGGCCGGTGAATTGAAGTCGATGTCCGCCGGGTCGGTGATCTGGAAGGCCCGATTGACCAGGGCCTGCGGATCACGCATCGCCGCGAGCAGCGGACGCAGCGACTCGGGAACGGCGTCCTCGGGCACCGCGGTCAAGTCGGGCGCGGGCGCGAACACCAAGCGGCTGACCCGGGCCTGCTCGGACGGTGGCAGGCCGATGAAGAAGTCGATATCGAGCGGACCCGCGATCTCCTCGGCGAGAAACCGGCCGGGCGTGCGACCGGACACGCGGCGGATCACTTCGCCGACCAGCCAGCCGTAGGTGCGCCCGTGATACCCGAACGCGGTGCCGGGGGGCCAATTCGGCGCTTGCGCGGCCAGCGCGTCCACCATCGGCGTCCAGGCCAGTGCGTCACCCAGTTCGACGGGCTTGTCCAGCGCCGCAAGGCCCGCTTGGTGCGTCAGCAGCCAGCGCACCGGGATGTCGGCCTTACCCGCCGCCGCGAATTCCGGCCAGTAGCGTGCCACCGGAGCGTCGAGATCGAGTTCGCCCCGTTGCGCGAGCAGGTGCGCGATGGTGGCGACGACGCCTTTCGTCGCCGAATAGACCAGCTGCAAGGTGTCGCGCTGCCACGGTCGCCCGGTATCGGGATCGGCCGTTCCGCCCCACAGATCGACCACCGGCCGCCCGTCCAGGTACACGCAGACCGCGGCGCCGACGTCGCCCTGCTCGGTGAAATCGGCCGCGAACGCCTCCCGCACGGCCTCGTAGCCGGCGGCGGCCGTTCCCTCGATGATCATGCGGGACAGCATGGCACGACGCGGCCGAGCAGAGCATCCGGCCTGGTGACCACCATCGAGAAGTTTTTTCCACCGCGATGTCCGAGAATGGTCAGCGGCTCCGACGTTCCAGACGAGCGGCGCCACCGGGGCGCCGACGACCCAGAGGAATCGCCATGAAATACATGATCCTGAGCTACGCCTCGCAGCGGGACTATGACGGCATGGTCGGCAAGGACACGGGCAAGCCCGCGTGGACGGCCGAGGAATTCGCGGCACTGACCCAGTTCATGACCGAGCTCAACAAGAAGCTCGAGGAATCGGGCGAACTCGTGGAGACCCGCGGACTGGCGGAGCCGGTACACACCAGGCGGCTGGGCATCAAGGACGGAAAGCCGTTCGTCACCGACGGCCCCTACGCCGAGACCCAGGAAGTGCTCGCGGGATTCTGGATCGTGGAATGCGAGAGCTTCGACCGCGCCACCGAGATCGCGGCCGAACTCAACAAGTGCCCAGCTCCCGCGCACGTGCTCCAATCGGTCTACGCCGATGTGCGCCCGATCGCCGAAGCCGCTCCCGAATTCGGCTGACCATGCCCGATCCAGTGGCGACGGACCTGCTGCGCCCGTTGGCGCCGCAGGTCCTCGCCGCGCTCGTGCGCAAGTACGGGCACTTCGACACCGCGGAGGACGCGGTGCAGGAGGCGTTGCTCGCCGCGGCGACGCAGTGGCCCGCCGACGGTGTCCCGGCCAAACCGCTGGCCTGGCTGATCACCGTCGCCTCGCGCAGGCTCACCGATCTGCTGCGGGCCGAGCAGGCCCGCAGGCAACGCGAACAGACCGTGGCCCGCTGGGCGCTGCCGGAGGACTGGCTGACGCCGCCCGCCGACCGGCAGCCCAGCGACGCCGACGACACCCTGATCCTGCTGTTCCTGTGCTGTCACCCCGCGCTGTCGCCGTCCTCCCAGGTCGCGCTCACGCTGCGCGCGGTCGGCGGCCTCACCACCGCGGAGATCGCCCGGTGCTTCCTGGTTCCGGAACCGACCATGGCGAAACGCGTCGGCCGGGCGAAGCGCACTATCGCACGCAGCGGCGTGCCGTTCGCCCCGCCGTCCGCGGCCGACCGCGCCGACCGGCTGGCCGCCGTGCTACACGTGCTGTATCTGATCTTCACCGAGGGCTACGCCGCCACCTCCGGCCCGCAACTGCATCGGGTCGAGTTGTCGGCCGAGGCGATCCGGCTCACCCGCCTCGTGCACCGCCTGCTGCCCGAGGACGACGAAGTGGCGGGACTGCTGGCGCTGATGCTGCTCACCGACGCCCGTCGTGCCGCACGCACCGGCCCCGGCGGCGAGCTGATCCCGATGGAGGAGCAGGACCGTAGCCGATGGGACGCGGGCACGATCGCCGAGGGAATCGCACTGATCACCGCCGCACTACCACGGGGGATTCCGGGGCCGTATCAGTTGCAAGCCGCGATCGCCGCACTGCACGACGAGGCGCCCAGCTACGCCGCGACGGACTGGCCGCAGATCGCCCTGCTCTACGAACGCCTGCTGGCGGCGGCCGACAATCCGATCGTCGCGCTGAACCACGCGGTCGCGGTGGCGATGGCAGTGGGACCTGCGGCGGGGCTGAAGCTGGCCGACGATCTCGGCGAGCGTCTCGCCGGCGACCACCGATTGCCCGCCGTGCGCGGACACCTGCTGGAGATGCTCGGCGACATCGCCGGCGCCCGCGGGGCGTATCTGGCCGCCGCGGAGCGGACAACGAGTATTCCGCAGCAGCGCTACCTGCTGTCGCGCGCGGCCCGGCTGGAGTCGAGCGGCGACTGATCTCGATCAGCGGCCGAACTTGTCGTTGCGCACCGGAATACTCGTCGCCGACCGATCTTCGTGACGAACTGGAGGAGTGCATGGCGCGCGAACTCGACGACCTGCCCTACGCGCGGTATCTCACCGCCTTGGACGGGGACCTCGAAGCGGAGGGCGACTACGACTGCGTCCGGGTCGACGGCGGTGCGCTGGACGACATCGATGTGTCGCACGCGCGCTTCAACGAGTCGGCGTTCAGCTCGAACACCTTCACCCGCGGCACGCTGCGCTACAGCCGGTTCACCGATGTGTGGCTGCGTCACGTCCGCTGGGTCGGCACCGAATTGGCCGACACGGCGTGGCTGGACAGTGAGGTGGTGGCGGGCGCGATGTCCGGTGTCGACTTCGCGGGGGCGAACCTGCGGCGGGTGCGATTCGAAGGGTGCAAGTTCGACTCGGTGAACTTTCGCCGGGCCCAATTGCGCGAGGTGACCTTCACCGACTGCGTGCTGCGCGATTGTGACTTCGCCGAGGCCGCGCTGACCGAGATCACAGTGCCGGGCTCGGCGCTCGTCCGGCTCTCGCTGCGCAACGCTCGCGTGGTGAAAGCGGACCTGCGCGGCGCGACGGCACTCGATGTCGCCGACGGGCTCGACAGCCTGCGCGGGGCCACGATCAGCAGTCCGCAGCTGATGGATCTCGCGCCCGCCTTCGCGCGTTCCATCGGTATCACCGTGCGGGATTGATGGCGCCGAACTCACGCGACACCGGACACGGCTACCGTTCCGGCGACGAAAACAGCTGGCTGCCAGCGGCTGCCGTGACGACATTTCGGCGAACCGCCGATGCGCACGACACCCGATTGATACATTGCGCCGATACCGCGCAGTACCGCTTCATCGAGGACGCGAGTCATGGTCGATCCGGATCCCCTCCGCAGCACCGCAGGCGTGCGTGCGCTCGTACGCATCGCCGGAGAGCGGGGCATGGCGCCCGCTGAGTGCCTGGCCGGTACCACGCTGGCGCCCGCCGATCTGGGCGACCCCTCCGCCGAGATCACCGCGCAGGACGAACTGCTGGTGGTGCAGACGGTGCTCGGCCGGTTCGGCGACGAGCCGGGACTCGGTCTCGCGGCGGCGGTCCGGCGCGATGTGCGGTCGCGCTGGCCGTGGGGTCTCGCGCTGCTGGGCAGCCGGACGCTGCGTGAGCTGATCGAGGTGGGGTCGCGCTACATCGGTCGCACAGTGCCGTTCGGGCGACTGGCCATCGAGGAAGCCGACGGCGAAGCGCGGCTGGTGTTCGACGACGCCGACATCCCGCCCGAGATGCGGGCGTTCTTCGCCGAAGCGGCCCTGGCCGGATTGCCCGCTTTCGATCGTGAATTGTTCGCCGTGGGCGTCCCGGTGCGGCGGGTCGGTTTCCGGCACGCCGGTCCGCGCGACCTCGAGCGGTACCGCGACGTCTTCGGTGTGGCGCCGGTTTTCGGTGCGCCGACGAGCGCGGTGGTCTTCGACCGCGGTGTGCTGGACCGGCCGCTGCCACCGGCGAACGCCGCCGCGCGGGACAACTGCGGACAACTGTGCCGCGACCTGCTGGACCGGCGCCGGTCACGGACCGGCGTCGCGGCGTCGGTGCGCGACCGCCTCGTTCGCACTCCGGGTGAGATCCCCGATCAGGCGACAGTCGCTCTCGGGCTGTTCATGAGCTCGCGCACCCTGTCGCGGCGGCTGAACGAGGAGGGCACCTCGTTCCGGGCGCTGCTGGACGAGGTACGCCAGACCATGTCGGAGGTGCTGCTCGCGCACACCGACATGACCACCGAACAGGTCGCCGCGCGACTGGGCTATGCGGAGGCGGCGTCCTTCATCCGGGCCTTCCGCCGTTGGCAGGGCTGTCCTCCGCAGACGTTTCGCACGCGGGGGCGGCGGTCGCATCGGTCGCCCGAGCTGGTCTGAGCGACGAGCGGCTGCCCTCGTGCGGATCATCCGGCGCGGGGTGCCATCTCTCGCGGGTGCGGGCAGACCGTCGGCTATCGTGCTGCCGGGCAGCGGGCAGGGAGATCCGGCACCGGGATCCAGACCCGGAACACTCCCGTACTATCGCGATCGGAGTCGGCCTGCCGGGGAGATGAAGGAGGAGGGTGTGGAAGTTCGCACCAGCAATACGCCACTGTGGTTACGGTTGGGCCAACGACTTCCGGAGCATGGCGCGCCCGCCGGCCGCGGCACTGTCGGCAGGGGAGCCGTCCGATGAACGATGAAGGTGCCGACCTACGCTGCGCCGGATGCTCGGCTGTCGGACTCGACGGCCTGCGGTGCGGGTCCTGCGGTCGGGAACTCGGTTATCGATACATAGCGCTGCCCGGTCCCGACGCGACGTCGTGCGCCGATTGCGGAGGCGACCACTTCTACGCCGACGGGCGCTGTGCGCGGTGCGGCCGGTCGCGACCGGTGGCGGATCGCTTCGACACCGATCTGGGCGCGGTGGCGGTGCTCACCGATCGCGGCATCGTCCATGCGCGCAACGAGGACGCCGTCGCGGCCGGGGTGCTGGAAGGCGTGGTGCCGGAAACGGACGCGTCGGTCGTGATCGCGGTCAGTGACGGCGTGTCGACTTCGTCCCGGCCGCAGGTGGCCTCCGGTGCGGCGGTCCGGGCCGGTGTCGGCGCGACCGCCGCCGCGCTCGCGGCCGGACAGCCCGCGACCGAGGCGATCATGGCCGGGTTGGCGGCCGCGGTGCAGGCGGTCCGCGACGTGGACGTTCCCGATGGTCCCGCACCCTCGTGCACGTATGTGTCCGCCATCGTCGCCCACCACGGCTCGGAAACCGAGATCACCGTGGCGAACGTCGGTGACAGCCGCGCCTATTGGCTGCCGACCCAGCGCGACGAGCAGGCCCAGCGCTTGACCGTCGACGACTCGTGGGCACAGGCACTGGTCGACGCGGGTGCGATGGACGAGCGCGCGGCGATGGCCGATCCCCGGGCGCACACGCTGATCCGCTGGCTCGGCGCGGACAGTCCGCCGAAGCCGTGGGCGGACAATTGTGTTCGGACGGTGCGCGTCTCGGGGCCCGGTGTGCTGCTGCTGTGCTCCGACGGGCTGTGGAACTACTCGCCCGCGCCCGCCACGCTGGCCGACCAGGTGGCAGCGAAGGCGCCCGCGGAGGCTGCCCGCGCGCTCGCGGAGTTCGCGTTGCGTTGCGGTGGCGGCGACAACATCACGGTCGCGCTCGCGCCGGTTCCGTGGGAGAGCCGTTCGCCTGTTCCATAGACAGTGGTGTTCATGGTTGCGTATGGTCATCGACTATGACGAAGTTCGCCGGCAAAACCTGTCTGATCACCGGCGCGGCCAGCGGTCTCGGTCGCAGCACGGCGCTCGCGGCGGCGACCGAAGGCGCTTCGCTCGTGCTGACCGATATCGCCGCTGACGGCCTCGCGCGGACCGCGGCCGACGCGCGCGCCGCGGGCGCGACCGTCCACGTCGCCGAGGCGGCCGATGTCAGTGACTACGACCAGGTCGTGGCGCTGGCGGCCCAGGTGCACGATGTGGTCGGCAGCGTCGACATCGTCATGAACGTGGCCGGTATCGCCACGTGGGGGACCGTGGACCGGCTGACGCACGATCAGTGGCGGCGCACCGTCGACATCGACCTCATGGGCCCGATCCACGTGATCGAAGCGTTCGTCCCGCCGATGATCGCGGCCGGACGCGGCGGTCACGTGGTGAACGTGTCCTCGGCGGCCGGTCTGTTCGGCCTGCCGTGGCACGCGCCGTACAGCGCGGGCAAGTTCGGCCTGCGCGGAGTGTCGGAGGTGCTGCGCTTCGACTTGGCACGCCACCGCATCGGCGTGAGCTTGGTGTGTCCGGGCGCCATGGCCACGCCGATGGTCGACAGCGTCGACATCGCGGGCGTCGATCGCACGGCCGAAGCGGTGCAGCGGGGCATGGCGCTGTTCATGCGGCACGCGGTCACCCCGGAGGCGGCGGCGCGCTCGATCGTGCGTGGTGTCGAGCGCAACCGCTACCTCGTGTTCACCTCGCCCGACATTCGCGTGGGCTTCTGGGCGCAGCGGTATTTCCCGCCCGCGTACAACGCCGCGATGCGCGGATTGAATTGGGCGATGAACCGCTATGTCGAGCAGAAGGCAGGCGCTCGGGCGAACTGAGCGCGGCGGGGTCGCCGTAGCCGGTCGTGGCGGGGCGCGCCATGATCGTCGTCATGGCATCGGCTGTCTATCTGATCACCGGCATCCAGGCCGCGGGCAAATCCACCGTCGCCCAGGCGCTGGCCGAGCGGCTGCCGCGCTCGGCGCACGTGCGCGGGGACGCCTTCCGCCGGTTCGTGGTGAACGGGCGTGCCGAGATGACCGCGGACCCCTCGCCCGAGGCGCTGGCCCAGTTGCGGCTACGGCACAGCCTGGCCGCGGCGACGGCCGACTCCTATGCCGATGCCGGGTTCACGGCTGTGCTGCAGGATGTCTTCCTCGGTGAATTCCTGCCCTGGACGGCGGATCTGATCGTCACGCGACCGCTGTATGTCGTCGTGCTCGCGCCGCGCACCGAAGTGGTCTTGGCGCGTGAGGCCGGACGCGGAAAAGACGCCTACGACGAATTCACCGTCGCGGGGCTGGACAGGGTGTTGCGCGAGACCACTCCTCGGATCGGGCTCTGGCTGGACACGTCGGATCTCACGGTCGAGCAGACGGTCGATCGAATCCTCGCCGATGCCAGGCCGCTGACGGACTGAGCAGCCCGTCGCCGGTTCACCGGGTGTCGCGCGGCTCGTGCAGGGGAGTGAGCGAGCTGGTGGCCGGGCCCTCGAGCAGCGTGCCGTCCGCGGCGAAACGCGAGCCGTGCAGCGGACAGTCCCAAGTGCGTTCGGCGTCGTTCCAGTCGACGATGCCGTAGAGATGCGGGCACACCGCCGAGACCCGGTTGGTGACGCCGTCCACCGTGCACACCGCCGTCGGGTGCAGGCCCTCGCGCAGGACCATGCCGCAGTCTTCGGCTGGAGCGTCGCCGTCGTGGTGGGTCGCGACCCGCAGCCAGCCCGCGGAGAGTTTCTGTGCCACGGCGCCGTTGATCTTCGTCGCCGCGGGCAGTGCCTTGAGCTCGTCCGGACGCCAGCTCGCCAGCGCGCCCGCCCATCGAGGTGCCGACCCGGTGAAGCGTCCGGCCAGCGCGATCGCCGCGGCGACCCCGTTGGTCAAACCCCACTTGGCGTAGCCGGTGGCCAGCTGAATGTCGTTCTGCCCCGGTAGCAACGGACCCACATAGGGAAGCTCTCCGATGGGGGAGTAGTCCTGAGCCGACCAGCGGTGCGTCAGCTCGGCGCCCGGGAACCAGGTGTGCGCCCAGTTCACCAGATCCTCCACTTTCTCCCGGGTCGATCCGCCGCGGCCGACGACATGACCGTTGCCGCCGACCAGCAGAAGCTCGCCGTCCGGTCCCTGCGCGCGGCGCAGGGAGCGAGTCGGGCTGCCCGCGCTGATGTACATATCGCGCGGAGCCGGTCGGTCCAGGCGGAAGGCCGTCAGATAGGAGCGTTGCGGAGTGAGGCGGGCGAAGAATCCGCCACGATCGAGGATGGGCGTCCCCGTGGCCAGCACCACCCGGCCCGCGCCGAGGTCGCCGTGTTCGGTGGAGACGACGAGATCACCGCCGCCACCGTGATGTACGCCGCGCACGAGGGTGGATTCGTAGATCGGCGCGCCGTGTGACTCCACGTCGGCCGCGAGCGCGGCCAACAGGGCCATCGGATCGAGTTGGGCCTGATCGGCCAAGCGCACCGCGCCGCGCGCGGGAAAGTCGACGTCCAGCTCGCGTAACAGCTCGGTGGGCAGGCCCGCCTTCTGCGTCGCGGCGTATTCCGCTCGCACGGCCGACATTTCGTCGTCGTTCTGCGCGTAGGTCAAGGCTGCTGCCCGCTCGACGGTCACGCCGTGCGCGGCACAGTACTCCAAGAGCCATTCCTGCCCTTCGCGATTGGCCGCCACATAGTCGCGCAGGACGTTGTCGGAATGGTGCCGGGCGATCTGCTGCGCACGCGTCCCCTGCAGCAGGCTGACCTTACCCGTGGTGGCCCCGGTGGTGCCCGCACCGACGCGTCTTCCTTCGACCACGGCCACTTCCACGCCGTTCTCGACCAGCAGCAGGGCGGTCACCAGTCCGGTGAGCCCGCCGCCGATCACCACCGTGTCGAAGCGCGATCCCGGCGTCAACCGCAACCGCGCCGGAACCTGCGCGCCGTGCAACCATAGGGACGTCATATGCCCGAGATAGCCGGTCTCGACGGGGCGAAACGCCCGTGCGGATTCCTTCTCATACTCGCACGTGGCCGCTGAGCTGCCGATCGGCGGCGGCGAGCACCTCGGCGGCGCTGATCATCGCCAATCCGGGCGCGGGTGTGTCCGCCCGCGGGTCGCCGGGGTGCCCGGCCCACAACGTGACATGCGCCGCCCGTTCCGGTGGCGGCCCCCAGACCGCGGGCGAGTCGGGACCGAAGATCAGCACCGACGGTGTGCCGAACGCCGTGGCCAGATGCCCGACGCCGGTGTCGCCGCTGAGCACGAGGGACGCGTCGGCCACCGTCGCGGCGAGTTGACGCAGCGTGAGTTCGCCTGCCAGGACGTCGTTTTCGGGCAAGCCCGCCTGGGCCGCGACGCTGAGGGCGAGCGGACGGTCCGCGGCACTGCCGACGATACGTACCGGACATCCCCACTCGCGCAGGCCGGCGGCCACCGTCGCGAAACGGTCGGCGGGCCAGCGACGCGCCGGGGCTCCACCCGGATAGACGACGATGGAGCGCCGCTCTCCGGTGCACTCCGGTGGTGGCGTGATGTCCAGTCGGGCCGAATCGGCCGGGATGCCCGCCCAATCCAGTAGCCGGCACCACCGCACGGTGTCGGGCAGGCCTGGCTCGTACAGCGGACCCGGCACCTGCGGAAAGTCCTTGTGGCGGTGGGTGATCATCCGTTCCGGATCGCTCGCGAGCAGCGCGCGTATGCTCTCGGCCCCGCAGTCGTTCAGATTGACCGCGAAGGTCGGCGCCGCGGCGTTCCAGCGCAATCCGGCCGCCATCGGCGTCGCGTGGAGTTCGTCGACGCACGCGGCCAGTTCCACCACCGGGCGCAGCCATCCCGGCGCGGCCAGTACGAGCCGGTGTCGCGGGCGGGCGTCGTGCAACGCGCGCAGGGCGGGAACCGCGGTCAGCAGCTCCCGCAAGCCGTGCGCGCGCAACGCGAGCAAGACGCTCATTTCGGCACGAAGATGCCGGTGAGGTCGGCCTTGCGGATCGGGGTGTCCGGATTGGCCTGCGCCGCGCACATCAACTTGATCGCCGTGATCGCCGCGTCGACGGTTCTGGCGTCGGGCGTCTCGTGACCCTCGCGCTCCTCTTCGAGGAACTTCTCGGTGGTGACGCGCTGCTTGTCGGGATCCTGGGCGACGTATTCGTTGCACGGTGTGTCACCGCCCTTGTTCACGATCTTCTCCGGCTCGTTGCCGCACCCCGCCGCGCACACCGCCAGCGCGGCAAGGACGGCGACGCCCATCCGGCGCGCGGCGCTCATCGGCCGAACCCCGCCAGCGCCGAGGCCAGGTCCGGTACGCCGAGCGCCTGCACCGCCTGTTCGCGCACGTCGGGGCAGGTCTGCGTAGTGACGGCGTCGACCGTGTCGCGGTGGGTGACGACGACGTCGTTGAGCCCGCCGTTACGGGCCGCCCAGTTGTGCACGGTGCCGTTGAACGTCACTTTGGCCACCGTGGCGCTCTGGCCACGCCAGGTGTCGATGTCCGCGCCCACCATGTCGCACAGCTGCTTCGCCGCTTCCGCCGTGATCTGGTCAGTGTTCGGCACCTGGGGGCTGCTCGGCCCCGGCATGGTGATCGAGACGGTCGCGGGCTGGGGCGTATCCGCGGCCGGATCGCCGCCGTCGACCGAACATGCCGTGAGCGCCGATCCCGCCGCCACAGCGCCGATGAGCAGGGCGAAGCGGCCCAAAGGCCGATTGGGCTGGTGTGTCATTCCTTCTCCTGGAGTTCGAAGCCGCATCCCCGCGGGCGGCACGCGATCGGGCGAGGATCAGTGACCGGCGGCGTCCCGCAGCCGCCTGCCTTCTCGCGCCTTGATCCGGCGGTGCTCGGCGACGATCACCAAGACGCCCGCGATGATGCAGACGCCGCTGACGACCCCCGCCACCACCGCCCACCCCGCGAATCCGTACCCGGCGGCGGTGAGCGTCAGGGCCATGGCCACGATGCCCACCGCGACCAGGATGATGCCCGGCCAGTTCCGGGCGTCCTCGATGGATTCTCCGGCGTGTGTCCGAATGGTGCGGGTGTCGTCCGGAAACGCGTGGGTCCGGGCCACGTGCTGCTCTCCGGCGCCGCCGGATCCCGCGGTCGGCTCGTTCGGTGCTGGCAGCATCGGATGTCCTTTCTGCTGAGCGGCAACGATTTCGGTGCGCGGGCCTCCCGAGGCCCGCGCCGTTGCGAGCGGGCCGTCCTGGGCGGCCATACCGGTCGGATGCCCGCGTTAAGGGATCCGAAACGGGGGTAGGACGTCAGCGAGCGACCCTGTTCCGGGCCGCTCGTACCCGCGAGAAGATTCAGGAGGATCCCGATGACAACAGCACGGGACATCATGACCCCGAACGTGGAGTGTGTCCGCTCCAGCGACACGGTGGTTGCGGCCGCGCAGCGCATGGCGGAGTTGAACGTCGGCGCCTTACCCATCTGCGGTGAGGACGACAAGCTGAAAGGAATGCTCACCGATCGCGACATCGTCGTAAAGGTGATCGCCCAGCGTAAGGACCCGCTCGGCGTCGACGCGGGCGAACTCGGGGGCGAGGAATTGGTCACCGTCGAAGCCGACGACGACGTACGCAAGGTGATGTCGGTGATGTCGCAGCATCAGGTGCGCCGCGTGCCGGTACTGGAGAAAGGCAAGCTGGTCGGAATCATCGCGCAGGCCGACGTGGCCACCACCGTCGGGAACACCCAGTCGGGCAGCACCGTGGAGGCGATCTCGACCGACTTCTGAGTCCGGCCCTACTCAGACCGCGGCCGGGTGCATGTCGTAGACCGCGTACGCCGCTCGGATCACCGGCTGGGCGACATTGCGCACCCGGATGCCGCCCGGAGTGGTGCCGCGCTCGGTGCCCGCGTGCGCATGACCGTGCAACGCCAGGTCGGCGCCGTGTTCATCGATCGCCTCGCCGAGCAGGTAGGAGCCGAGGAACGGATAGATCTCCCTCGGCTCGCCGTGCAGGGTGTCGCTGATCGGGGAGTAGTGCGTGAGCGCGACGGTGACGTCGGTGTGCAGATTCGCCAGCGCATCGCCGAGTGCGGCGGCCACGTCCACGGTGTGCCCGGCGAATTCACGCATCAGTGGTTCACCGAAGACGCTTGCGCACTTGCCCGCGAAGCCGCCGCCGAAGCCTTTCGTGCCCGCGACCCCGAGCGTGCTCCCGTCGAGGTGCAACGTCACCGAAGTGCCTTCCAGCACCGTGATGCCGTGGTCGGCCAGCACGGCGCTGATCTCCTGATCGGCGTCGCTGTGATAGTCGTGGTTGCCCAGGACGGCGACGACGGGCACGCCCAGGTCGGCGAACTCCTCCGCGACCACCCGCCCTTCGTCGACGGCGCCGTGGCGCGTCAGGTCGCCCGCCAGCAGGAGCACATCCGCTCGCGCGGACAGTCCGTCCAGTGCCTCCCGCCATTGCCCGCGCGAATCCACGCCGAGATGTACGTCACCGACCGCGGCTATCCGCATGCCGCTCAACTCCTTTCGGATCCGTCCGGCTCCAGCGTCTCGGTTTCGACGGGCGCCGTGGGACGGGTGACATGGACGTCGTTGTGGATCCGAGCGTGCGGAAGCTGTTCGCGCACGACGGTTTCCATCTGCTGTTTGCAGTTCTCGCTGCTCACCTCGCCGCACAGCACCACGACGTCGCCGCGAATGGTCACCTGCACACCGAGTTCGGCGGTGCGGGGATCCTCGGCCAGCGCCCGGCGCAATCGTGCGACCAGGTATTGCGGCTGCTCCATCTACTCCACCTTTCCGGTGCGGGTGATGCCGAGATCGTCCAGCAGGCCCAGGAAGGCCCGCGCGTAGGGCGAGGCCTTGGTCTGCTCGCGCACCACCTCCCAGTCGACCTGTTCGCGCAGGTCGCGCGCGATATGCAGAATCGGGCTGAGATCAAGGCGGTGCGCGTCGAAGACGAGCATCTTGTCGATCATCAGGTCGGTACCGCTGATCACCGGGGCCTTGGCGGGCCCGATCCGCATCTCGGTGGCCCGGTCGAGCAGTTCGTCGGTCACCTCGCGATCGTTCGGGCGGTGAATGACGTCCACCAGGATGTCGTCGGCGTAGACCTTGCGTAGCCAGTTCTCCGGCGGGTCGCACACCCGCAGCCCCGCACGGGCCAGCGTTTGGATCGCCCGCCCGCTGTCGGCCGGTTTGACGAAGATGTCCACGTCGTGCTGGGAGGTGGGGCCGCCACGGGCGTAGACCGCGCAGCCGCCCGCCACCGCGAATCGGATGTCTGTCGCCGCCAAGGCGTTCACCGTGCGGGTGAGCGCATGCAGCAGCTGATCGGTGGTAACGGCCATGCAGCGGTGGTACCCGGCGGACACCGGGTTAATCGACGTTTCACCGGGTATGCGTCCGGATATCCGGAGGGCCCGACGCGGCCCGGCACCGGGCTTTCGGACCACTTCGGACCAACCTCGCGAGCAGGGAAGGAGCGACACATGCCCAAGACGACAGCGCGCGGCGATGTGAAGAAGTCCGAGTTGCCGAGCACGCTGAAGCGGTCGGAGGAGAAGGCGCAGCGCACCTTCGCCGAGGCGCACGACGCCGCGCTGGAGCAGTACGACGGGAACGAACAGCGCGCCCACCGCGTCGCCTATGCCGCGCTGAAGCACAGCTACGAGAAAGTCGGCGACCACTGGGAGCCCAAGGCGCACCGCGGTCCCTCGGACGAACGCGCCAGGCAACACGGGCCGGACGCGCGAGGTGAGACGGCCGAAGGCGTCGATGCCAACGCGTCGAAACAACACCTGCTGGAGGTCGCCCGGCGACTCGACGTCACCGGGCGCTCGCGGATGAGCAAGGACGAACTCGTCGAGGCGATCAAGAAACGCAACCGCCGGGAGGCCGCGCGTGCCCGAGGGTGAGGACGACGACTGGGCCCGCCGTGCGCGCGGCGAGACCGAGCTGGAACGACTGGACCGGAACTGGGCGAGCCTGATCCAAGAGTTGCGCGTTGTCCAGACCGGTGTGCAATTCCTGTTCGGGGCGTTGCTGGTGCTGCCGTTCCAGGCGTCGTTCGGCACGCTGGCGCCGGGCTTGCGAGCGCTGTACCTCGCCACTTTGGCTGCTGTGCTGGGGGCGACGGTGTTTCTGATCGCACCGGTGTCCTGGCATCGGATCCTGTTCCGCAGGCACCGGCTGGGCAATGTCGTCTGGGCGGCGCACCGGTGCGCGATGGCCGGCGTCGCACTGCTGGGTCTCGCGTTGATCGGCGCGGTGGTTCTCGTGGTCGACTATGTGACGGGCACGGCAGCGGCGATAGTGACCGGTATCGCCGCCGTCGCGTTGTTCGTGTCGACATGGCTCGTCGCCCCGTGGCGCTGGCGCAGCGCGTCCGAGGACGTCCGCGCCGAGCACTACTGATTCACCGCGCCCAGGAGACGACCTCGCCCGCGTGAGCGGGTGCGCCGCGGTGGTAGGCGCTGAGCGTCTCGACCGCGACCCGATCCCAGGAATTGCGGCTCGCGGCCCGCTGATAGGCTGCCGCGCCCCAGGTTTCGCGCAACGTCGAGTCCGCCAGGAGCGGGCGCACCGCCCGCACGATGGCAGCGGGTTCGGGCGGAGCGACGAATCGTCCCGTGACGCCGTCGACCACGGTATCCAGCAGGCCGCCGACAGCCGTGGCGATCACCGGCTTCCCGCAGGCCATAGCCTCCAGCGCCACCCGGCCGAACGGCTCGTACCAGGGCGTGCAGAGCACGACGTCGGCGGAGCGGTACAGCCGGGGCAGGGTCGGTCGCGTGACCGGTCCGGTCAATCGAAGCCGTTCTCGCACACCATGATCCGATGCGATGCGGCGCAGCCTGCGGCCTTCGGCGTCGTCCTCGTCGTCGGCGGCGGGGCCGCCGACGATCACCAGCTCGGTGTCCGGCAGCTCCGCCAGCGCTCCGATAAGGGGGTCGAATCCGCTGCGGCGCACCAGCTCTCCGGCCGCGAGCAGCCGGTGCGTGGCGTGCCGATCGGCGGCCGCGCCCTCCGGGGTGAACCTCGTGAGGTCGACCCCGTGCGGCACGATCGAGGTACGGAAGCGCGGCACGCCCATCCTGGCCAGCTCCCCGACCTCGTCGGAGCAGGTCGCCACCACGTGCGCCGCCCGCGTCGCGATGAGCCGCTCGAACCGGATCCGCGAGCGTGGGCTCGGGTCGGCGAGACCTTCGCAGCGCCGCTGCACGGTGCCGAGCCCGTGGAAGGTCAGCACCACCGGGATGCCGTGGGCGCGGGAGGCCAGTTCGGCGGCGAGCCCGGACTTCCAGTAGTGCGCGTGCGCGATGTCGGGCCGATCGGCGCCCCAGTGCCGTCGCAGAACGGTGCCGAAGTCACCGAGGTAGGGCAGGGTGCGGTCGCTCGGCAAGGGGTTGGGCGGTCCGGCCGCGACGTGCACCACGCGATAGCCGCCGTCGGCGAGCAACTCGGCCGGGGCGTGCGGACTGATACGTCGGGTATAAACCGTCACGTCGTGGCCCCGGCGGGCATAGGCGGCCGACAACTCCGCTACATAGGCGCCGCGGCCGCCCCCGTCGGCGGGGCTGCCTTCGGCGAGCGGGCTGGCATCTTCGGAAACCATGGCAATCTTCACCGGGTGCTCCGTTCTCGTCGCGGGCGGCATCCGGACGCGCGGATACGCGCGGTTGCCCTACGACCGGCATCGCGTGACGTTCGGGAATATGTTCGGTATATGCCCGCGGTCGGCCCGATGAAACCCCACGTCAGCGGCCACATTCCCGGCCGACCGGTCGGTTCGTACCGGCCGCGGGCCCTCCGGCGTCGGGTCACGTTCTCCTACCGAACGCTGTCGGGAAGGGGTCGGCCGTGCCACACTGTAGGGAGGTTGAGATCACAGCCGACCCCGGTTCGACGCATTCGGCGCAGCCGGTCGATGGGACGGCACGGCAACCGATTCGCGCGCTGCCCTCTCCGGCCGTCGCGGAGGACTGGATACCCCCTACACGGGAGGTTCGACTTGTCTGCCATTTCTCTGCTACGGGACCACGCCGAGGGCGTGCATCTCAATGGTTCGGGACCGGGACGCCGTCGGGACAACCGGTTGTGGGCACAGCGGGTGGACCGCCGTCGCGAATGCGTGGTGGTCCGGGTCGAAGGCGAGTTGGACGCCGCCGTGTCGGCCGAGTTCTTCGAGACGGTCGAGCGTGCGTTGCAGTCACCGTGCGATGCCGTCGTGATCGATCTGCGAGCGGCGAGGTTCTTGAGTCTGCGCGCGGCCGTGCGGCTCGGTGCGCTGCGCAGAGAGGGGTTGGGTCGTCCGGACCTGCGCATCGTCGTGGGCGGACCGGGAGTCGAGCGGGCACTCGAGGTGACCGGCGTGCGGTCGTTGTTCCCCCGCTACCAGTCCATGCGCACAGCTTTGGACGCCTGAGCCGAAGACTGTCGCCCGAGACCGGTGCTCGCCGGTGTGACCGCTCCCGATCCGGTCACACCGGGCGCGTCGGCATCGGATACTTCAGCGGTGAGTGAAAGCAGGTCGGTCCAGCCCGAGAATGCCCTCGCGCTGGACCAGGTGATCGGTACCGGAAGGCCGCAAAGTGTCGGCAGTTTCCGTTTCTGGTTCGCCGACCAGCGTTGGGAATGGTCGGACGAGGTCGCGTCGATGCACGGTTACGCGGTGGGGACGGTGACGCCGACCACGGAGTTGTTGCTGAAGCACAAGCACCCGGACGATCGCGAAGCGGTGGCCAGCGCCTTGGCGCGGTCGATCGCCGACGCGGAACCGTTCTCCAGTCGCCATCGCATCATCGACACCGCCGGCGCGGTCCACCACGTGGTCCTGGTCGCCGACCGGATGATCGACGACTCGGGGCTGGTGGTGGGCACCTCCGGCTACTACATCGACGTCACCGACACCCTCGCGGAGCACCGGCAGGAGACGCTGGACGACGCCCTGCCCGAGTTGTACGCCGCCCGAGCGGTGATCGAGCAGGCGAAGGGCGCGCTCATGCTGATCTACGGCGTCGGCCCCGAGCAGGCGTTCCGTGTGCTGAGCTGGCGATCGCAGGAGACCAACGTCAAACTGCGCAAACTGGCCGCGCGGCTGGTCGCCGATCTGCCCGGGCTGGCAAGCGTCACGGTTGGCCTGCGCACCGAATTCGATCATCTGCTGCTCACCGCCCACGAGCGCATCGACGGCGACTGACCGGCGTTTCGATCCCATCCCGGCGGGTACGTCCCGGACGAGGAACGCGGCGATATTCCGCTCCACAGTCCGTGGCGTCCGCGGTGTTCCGGTGGCTGAGAAGGAGAACTCGGCGGCGGTATGCAGGCCGCAGTGGAGTGGCTGTGAGGACAAGGTGGTGATGGGCAAATGGGGGAGTCGACTTCCCGATCCTCGACCGACACGACGACAGTCGGTGTACGGGTGCCCGCTCGGCTGGAACAGTTGACCATGCTCCGCGCGCTCGCCGAGACAGTCGCCCTCATCGCGGACTTCGCCTTGGACGAGGTGACCGATATCCGGCTCGCGCTCGACGAGGTGGCGACCTCGCTCATCATCGACGCCGCCGTTGGCTCGACGATCGACTGCGAGTTCACCTATGACGACGGCAAGATGTTCGTGCACGTCTCCTCGGTGGCGGTCACCGAGTCGGTGCTCGGGCACGCCGGGCTCGGCTGGCACATCGTACGCACGCTGACCGATTCGATCGCCGCCGCGCAGGGCTCCTACGACAGTGTGCTCGGCGGATATCCGACAGTGATCGACTTCAGCTGGGTGCGAGGTGCGCCGAATGGCGGGTGAGCCGAGGTCGCGCGGGGATACCTACGACAACATCGAGCCGCTGTTCGAGAAGATCGCCGCGCTGGATCCCGGCGATCCACGACGTGTGCCGATGCGTCGGGAGCTGATCGAACGATGCCTGCCGCTGGCCGAGCACATCGCCCGCAAGTTCGCCGGGCGCGGCGAGAACTTCGACGACCTGCTGCAAGTGGCCCGCCTGGGGTTGGTGCAGGCAGCGGACCGTTTCGATGTCACGCGCGGATCGTCGTTCCTGTCCTTCGCCGTGCCCACGATCATGGGCGAGGTCCGGCGGCACTTCCGGGACAACACCTGGGCGGTGCGGGTGCCCCGCCGGACCAAGGAGATCCAGCTGAGTATCGGTCCGACCGTCGAAACGCTGTCCCAGCGACTGGGCCGGATGCCACGCGCCAGGGAGATCGCGGCCGAGCTGGACGTCGAGCTCGTGGAGGTGACCCAAGCGCTGATCGCGGGCAACGCCTACCAGTCGTCGTCCATCGACGCGGCCGCCGGTGAGGACGCCGAGAACACCGCGCAGCCGCTACTGGACAGCCTCGGCGCCGAAGAGCCCTCCTATCACCTGGTCGAGGACGTGATGGCGGTCGAACCGCTGCTCGGCGAACTTCCCGAGCGTGAGCGTCAGGTGCTGACCATGCGTTTCTTCGAGTCGTTGACGCAGAATCAGATCGCCGAGCGGCTCGGAGTCTCCCAGATGCACGTTTCGCGCATTCTTTCCCGGACCTTGAACGCGCTGCGCGAGCAGGCGCTGCGGGACTGACGTCGGCCCGTTACACCGGATTCGGCGGAGTCGGGTCCGGCGACGGCCCGGGCAGACCGGGGTCCGGCGAAGGGCGGCCGGGATCCGGCACGGGGCGCGTCGGCGCCGGTCCTGGTACCGGCGGACGTGGCGCGGGGCCTGGCACCGGTGGCAGCGGATGCGGGTCAGGTTCCGGCGGAACAGGATTGGGCTCCGGAATGGGGTCCGGCTCGGGAATCGGCGGTACGGGATCCGGTTCCGGGATGGGCGGTACGGGGTCCGGCTCGGGCGTGGGCGGGACCGGCTGTGTCGCGCTGTCGGTGGACATGCGAACTCCTCCTCGTTCGGGTGATCGGCGTGCGCTACGGCGGCGACCGCGCTTCGTCCGGCCGATCATCGGCCGGTTACCCATCGATCACGGCGCCAACCGGTTCGCGCGGCAGCCACGGTTCGGCCGACCAGTTTGCGTAACAGGCCCAACGGGTAGTTAGACAGGAACCGGACAACAGATGCCGATGGCTCGAGGAGCTCGTCATGACCGACCAGCGCCGCCCAGGCACCCGGAATCCGCGGTTCGGACCGGGTGGGCCGGGGGCGTCGATCCAGTCCCGAGGGATCTCCGTCACCAGGAACCACGATGTCATCCGCCGCTGGGCCGCCCAGCGCGGAGCCCGGCCCGCGACAGTGCCGGGCAGCGAGCACGACGGACGGCTCGGGGTGTTGCGATTCGACTTTCCCGGGTACGGGGGCGCCGTGCTGCGCCCGGTGCGGTGGGAAGAGTGGTTCGCCACCTTCGATGCCAGGAGACTTCGCTTCTGGTACGTGGAGCGCGGCACCGATGATCCGCCGAGCAACTTCAACCGTTTGGAGCCGCCGCGATAGCCGGGCGGCCGCTGGATTAGTCGTGAGACCGGTCACGGTCGTGCGCCCGTGATCGGCGCATCGGAAGCAATGTGACGCACGGCACGATCGCCTCGCGAAATCTGTTGTCGACCCTACGGATCGCGCAGGCCCGGCCCGATGTGATCGCTTGTTCGAAAAGGTCTGTTACCGTGCACTTTTCGCGGTCGGTCTCGTTCTCCGCGTCGTGCCGCGGTGCGCGGAAGGCGAGTTCCTCTTCCGCCCCGGTGCTGCCCGAGTCGGGCGGGCGTATAGCGTCGATGGAACAACCAAGAGGCCCCACATCGGTCTGCCGGACGTTTACCGGCCGGGCACAGGGGTAATCGAAGCCGAGCAAAGGTTGCTCGAAAAGCGGAAGGTCGCGTCGGTATGGGGATGCGGTTGTCCGCATCGTGACGCGCTTCCGCATGTCTGCAAGGGATAAGGTCTTGAGCGCAAACCTGATGATCGTGGAAGACGACGACCGGGTCCGCGGTGCCTTACGGCTCGCTATGGAAGACGAGGGATACGACGTCGACGAGGCGGAGGAAGCCGAAGACGCGCTCACTCATCTGCGCAGCAACGGTGTTCCCGATGTGATGATCGTCGATCTGATGCTCGGCGGCATGGACGGGTTCGAGTGTATCCGGGAGATCCGCCGCGACCATGACGTCCCGATCATCGTGGTCAGCGCTCGCGACGACACCCACGACGTGGTGGCCGCCCTGGAGGCGGGTGCCGACGATTTCGTGACCAAGCCGTTCGAAATCAAGGAGATCACCGCTCGTATGCGCGCGGTGCGCCGCCGCTTCCGGCTGACCGCCGAACGGGAGACGCCGCAGGAGATGGTGCTCGAGGCAGACGACACGGCTCCGCTGGTCCTCGCGCAGGACAGCGGGGTGGTGCGCCGCGGCGACGAGGAGATCAGGCTGACGCTCACCGAATTCCGTTTGCTGTGTGAGCTGGCCGAGACGCCGGGCCGGGTGCTCAGCCGCACGGCGCTGCTCGAACGGGTTTGGGACCGTGGGTTTTTCGGCGACGAACGCATCGTGGACGTGCACATGCGCCGCTTGCGCACGAAGATCGAGCGGGATCCGTCCGATCCGCGCATCGTGGTGACGGTGCGCGGACTCGGCTATCGCCTCGATGTGCGCCGCTGAACGCTGCTCCGACGCCGAACGCTGGAATCCGAACGCCTGGAGCCTTCGCGCCCGGGTGACCGCCGTCTTCGCGACGATCGCCGCGCTGATGTCGCTGGTACTGGTCGTTTCGGTCTTCGTGATCAGCCGCGGCTACCTGGAAGCGCAGCGAACACACGCGGGCAGCGAATCGCCGGGAGATCTCAACGCGGATCTCGATCTGCTGCGCAACGTGCTCATCTGCTGCGCCGTCGTGGTCACCCTGATCGGCGCGGCGGTCGGCTGGTGGGCGAGCAGGCGGGTGCTGACCCCGCTGCATCAGCTTGCGGGCACCGCCGCGCGGATCGCCTCCGGTGATCTCGACCAGCGGTTGCCCGCGACCGGGGACCAGGATCTGGCGATCACCGTCGAGTCGTTCAACACCATGGTGGACTCGCTGCAACGGCGCATCGAGCGCGAACACCGGCTCTTCGGTGACGTCAGCCACGAGCTGCGCACGCCCCTGACCACCCTGATGGCCAGCGTCGATGTGCTCAACCGGCACCGCGGGGATCTGCCGGAACGTTCGCAACGGGCGCTCGGCCTGGTCACCGCCGAGGTGGAGCACCTGCGCAAACTGTTGGACGATCTGCTCGCCCTGGCGCGGGTGGAAGCGGGCATGCATCACGGCGACGCCGAGCCGCTGTCGGTGCGCGACCTGCTGGTGCACACGCTGAGCGACCGTCGCTATCCGGGCGAGCTGCTCACGGTGCGCCAGGACGTCACCGTGCGCGGCCGCAAGGTCGAACTGGAGCGCGCGGTGGCCAACCTGCTGCACAACGCCGACCGGCACGGCGGCGGTGTGGTCGCGGTCGGCATCGACCGCGACGGCACCGACGCGGTGCTCACCGTCGACGACGCGGGCCCCGGCGTCCCCGCCGCGGACCGCGACCGGATCTTCGAACGATTCGCCACCGCCCGCAGCGGCCGCCGCTCGCCGGACGGGACGGGGATCGGATTGGCGCTGGTCGCCGAGACGGTCGCCACGCACGGTGGCGGGGTGCACTGCACCGACCGTCCCGGCGGCGGCGCGCGATTCGTCGTGCGGTTGCCCCGGCTCGGCGACATCCATCCGTAATACGACCGTAAAGAAGTCGACAGGTTCACCTCAAAGTCGCTTCGCAAGCCTGGATAAGTACTGCTGATCAGACGAGGGAGTTGTATGTCATCGCCAACCCTGTCCCCAGCGGAGATCGAGCGATCGCGCGTCGGGAACGCCGCGGCCGCTCTGGGGGCCACCCCGTCTCGGAGAAGCGCCGGACCCGCCGTGGTCCTGCGCACGCCCCGTTTGGGCGACGGCGCCCCGATGTGGCGCATCGCGAAGAATTCCGCGGTGCTGGACGTCAATTCGAGCTACGCGTACCTGATGTGGTGCCGGGACTTCGCCGGAACCTCGGTGGTCGCCGAATCCGACGGTCGCGTCGTCGGATACGTGATCGGATTCGTCCGTCCGCAGGCGCCCGACACCGTCTTCGTCTGGCAGATCGCGGTGGACCGCGCGCAGCGCGGCCGCGGCATCGGTGCCGAGCTGCTCCACACGTTGCTCAACAGCGTCGCGGCTCAGGGAGTTTCAGTGCTCGAAACCACCATCTCGCCGGACAACGCCGGTTCCATCGCGCTGTTCACGTCGGTGGCCGCTGCGCGCGGCGCCGAGGTGACCAAGCGCCACTTGTTCGACGCGGGCGTCTTCCCCGACAGCCACGCACCCGAAGACCTGTATCGCATCGCCCCGACCGCCCGCACCACCGAGGAGGATCACCGATGATCAACGCGGACACCACCGTTTTCGAGAGTCTGGAGTCGAACGTGCGCGGTTACTGCCGCGCCTGGCCCACCGTGTTCACCACGGCGAAGGGCAGCTGGTTGCGCGACGAGGAAGGCAAGGACTACCTGGACTTCTTCGCGGGCGCCGGTGCCCTGAACTATGGGCACAACAACGATGTGCTCAAGCGCTCGCTGCTGGACTACATCGCGAGCGACGGCATCACCCACGGCCTCGACATGTCGACCGGAGCCAAGCGCGAACTGCTGGAGACGTTGCGCGACACGCTCTTCACCCCGCGCGGCCTGGACTACAAGGTCCAGTTCCCCGGCCCGACCGGCGCCAACGCGGTCGAGGCCGCGCTCAAGCTGGCGCGTAAGGTCACCGGCCGCGAGACCATCGTCAGTTTCACCAACGCCTTCCACGGCATGACCCTCGGCGCGCTGTCGGTCACCGGCAACGCCGCCAAGCGCGCGGGCGCCGGTGTGCCCTTGGTGCACGCCGCGCACATGCCCTACGACGGCTACTTCGACGGCACCACCGCCGACTTCCAGTGGATGGAGAAGGTGCTCGACGACACCTCGTCGGGCTTCGACCGCCCGGCCGCGGTGATCGTGGAGACGGTGCAGGGCGAAGGCGGCGTCAACGTCGCCCGCGCGGAGTGGCTGCGCCACCTCGCCGGGCTGTGCACGGAGCGGGAGATCCTGTTGATCGTCGACGACGTGCAGATGGGCTGCGGCCGCACCGGACCGTTCTTCTCCTTCGAGATCGCGGGCATCACGCCCGACATCGTGACGTTGTCGAAGTCGATCGGCGGCTACGGCCTGCCCATGGCACTGGTGCTGTTCAAGCCGGAGCTGGACGAGTGGTCGCCGGGTGAGCACAACGGCACCTTCCGCGGCAACAACCCCGCGTTCGTCACCGCGACGACCGCGCTGCGCCACTACTGGTCCGACGACGCCCTGCAGACCGCGACCCTGGCCAAGGGGGAGAAGATCGCGCGCAGCTTGTCCGAGCTGGCCGCGCACTTCCCCGGCGTCTCGACCCGTGGACGCGGACTGGTGCAAGGCGTGGTGTTCGACGATCCCTCACAGGCGGGCAAGGTCTGCCAGATCGCCTTCGAGCGCGGGCTGCTGGTGGAGACCTCCGGCTCGACCGACGAGGTGGTGAAGCTGCTGCCGCCGCTGACGGTCACCGACGAGGAACTCGACCAGGGGCTCGGCGTCCTCACCGGCGCCGTCGAGGCGGTGTGCGGCGGGATGGGGGCGATCGCATGATCGTGCGCAGCACCGCGGAGATCACCGGTACCGAGCGCGACGTCGCGGGCCGAGGCTGGCGCAGCAAGCGCATCGTCCTGGGCGGCGACGGCGTCGGCTTCTCGTTCCACGAGACCACCATTGACGCCGGGACGGTACACGAGTTCCACTATTTGAATCACGTAGAGGCCGTGTGGCTCGTCGAAGGCGAGGGCACGCTCACCGATCTGGACAACGGCGTCACCTACGAGCTCGCGCCCGGCTCGATGTACCTGCTCGACGGACACGAACGCCACCGCTTGGAGGTGCGCACCACGATGCGGATGATGTGCGTGTTCAACCCGCCGGTCACCGGTCAGGAGGTTCACGACAGCAACGGCGTCTATCCGCTGGTCACCGCGACGATCGGAGGTTGAGGACACCAATGGTTCTGCAGCACACCGAAACACCGCCCGAGACGGCTCGCTACGATCGCTACCCGACCCGTCTCGGCGCGCCCGCTCCGCACTTGGAGCGTGCCGACCCCGCGGTGTGGGGGGAGGTCGAGAGCCCGGAACTGGCCTCGTTCGACGCCGATGGGTTCGCCATCCTGGATCAGCTGCTCACGCCCACGGAAGTGGGCGAGTACAGCGAGGAGATCACCAGGCTGGCGAACGATCCGGCGCTGCGCGACGACGACCGTGTCATCGTGGAGAAGTCGTCGAACCGGGTGCGTTCGGTCTTCGAGGTGCACAAGCTGAGCGAGGCGATCGCCGAACTGGTGCGTCAGCCGCGGGTGCTCCGGCTGGCCGAACAGGTGCTGGGGTCGCCGGTGTACGTGCACCAGAGCCGGGTGAACTACATGCCCGGTTTCCGCGGCACCGGTTTCTACTGGCACTCCGATTTCGAGACCTGGCACGCCGAGGACGGCATGCCCGCGCCGCGAGCGGTGAGCCTGTCGATCGCGCTGACCGACAACTATCCGATCAACGGCAGTCTCATGGTGATGCCGGGCTCGCACCACACCTTCGTGCCGTGCCTGGGCAGCACTCCGGCCGAGCATTACCGGGAGTCGTTGCAGGAGCAGGAGATCGGCGTGCCGACGAGCGACGACATCACCGCGCTCGCGAACCGGTACGGGATCAGTCAGTTCACCGGCCGGGCGGGCTCGGCGCTGTTGTTCGACTCCAACCTGATGCACGGGTCGTCGAACAACATCACGCCGTTCCCGCGCTCGAACATCTTCGTGGTGTTCAACAGCGTGCACAACACGCTCGTCGACCCGTTCGCCGCGCCCGCGCCGCGACCGGGCTACATCGGCAGCCGGGACTTCACACCGCTGTCGGCCTGATTTCGAGCCGCCCCGCGCGTGCCGCCCGCCCTGGTCGTCGGGCGAGCCGTACGCGGGGGGCGTTTCGCGCCTGACGTCCGCTGTTTTTCGCGTGGATCAGGCGAGCCGCCGGATCGCTTCCGGACCGAGGTCGGCGATCGTCGGGTAGCCGTCCACCGCCATCAGCAGATCGGCCTCGGCGAGCAGCGAACGCACCACGTGCACGAGGCCGTCGACACCGCCGAGGGCGAGCCCGTAGGGGTAGGGGCGTCCGATGCCGACGGCCGTGGCGCCGAGCGCCAGCGCTTTGACGATGTCGGCGCCGGTGCGGACGCCGGAGTCGAACAGCACCGGCAGGTCGTCGGCCGCCGCGACCACCAACGGCAGATGCTCGATCGCGGGGATGCCGCCATTGGCTTGTCTGCCGCCGTGATTCGAGCAGTAGATGCCGTCGACGCCCGCGTCCTTGGCGCGCCGTGCGTCGTCGGGATGGCAGATGCCCTTGAGGACGAGCGGCAGGTCGGTCAGCGATCGCAGCCACGCCAGGTCGTCCCAGGTCAGCGCGTTGCCGAACAGCGAGATCCAGGTGAGGATGGCGGTTTTCGGATCCTGTTCGGGTGGGCTGGGCAGCAGCGCTCGGAAGACCGGATCGCTGAAGTAGTTGGCCAGGCAGTGGCCGCGCAGCTGAGGAAAGTTGGAGACCGTCAGATCGCGCGGGCGCCAGCCGGGCACCCAGGTGTCCAGCGTGACCACGATGGCCTTGAATCCCGCCGCTTCGGCCCGCTGGACCAGGCTCTGCGCGAGATCCCGATCGGTGGGGGTGTAGAGCTGGAACATCCCGGGGGTGTCGCCGAACTCCGCCGCCACGGCCTCGAGCGGATCGACGGTGAGGGTGGAGGCGACCATCGGGACGCCGGTGCGCGCCGCGGCCTTGGCGGTGGCGATGTCGCCGTGCCCGTCCTGGGCGCACAGCCCGATCACGCCGACCGGGGCAAGGAAGATCGGCGTCGGCAGCGTCATGCCGAACAGTTCGATCGAGAGGTCGCGCGTCTTGCTCGCGCGCAACATGCGCGGGATCAGGCCCAGTTTCTCGAAGGCCGTCACATTGGCACGCTGGGTGAGCTCGTCGCCGGCTCCGCCCGCGACGTACGACCAGATCCCCGGTGGCAGCGCCGCCCGGGCCTTGGCTTCCAGGTCGGCATACGTCATCGGGAAATCGGGCAGCACACCGCCGAGCCCTTGGAAGTAGATCTCGTTCTGGTAGTCGCCGAAGTTGGTCACGCTGCTCCTGTCCACGTCTCGATGCATGAATGTATCCGATACGTTCCTGTAGCGGGTCCGGTGCGGCCACGCTTCCCCCTACTCCGGAGAAACCCAACTCGACCAGCCTGCGGTAAGCGCCGAGCTGCTCGCGCGGCACCAGCGGCTCGGTTGCGCAACCGCAGGACGGCGGCATCGACTCGCGGAACCGGATGGAAACTGTGCCTGCCGCCGCGCGCGCCCAGTTCGATCGCCGTCGTCGGCCAGTGGGCGACGGTGAGCTTGGTCCAGCGGCCGTAATCACCGGATGCTTGCGAGCGAATTCGAGCTGGGTGAGCAGGGTCGCGGAGGTGAGCCCGCCCGCGGCCAGGCACCAGCGCACGATGTCGGTGGTGATGGCGAACGGCACGTTGGCCACGACGGCGAACGGCTCCCGAGGCGGGCGCACCGTGCGGAAATCGCTGTGGTACGACTGGATTCGCGGATCGTCCGCGTATCGGCGGCCCAGCAGTGCCGCGTAGCGCCGATCCTTCTCGTAGGCGCGGACCCGGCCGCTCACGGTCAGCAATTGCCTGGTCAGTATGCCGTCACCGGGTCCGACTTCGAGAACGAGATCGTCGGCGGTGACGCCGGAGGCGTGCACGATCAGCCGGGCGGCGCGTGCGTCGGTGAGGAAGTTCTGCGAGAGCCGCTTTCGCGTGGTCGACGGGTCGCTGCCGCGGGCACGCGAAAGGGAATGATGGCGGGACATGGGTGTCCTCCGAACGGAGTGGTCGAATCGGGAAGGTCGATTCGCCCGGACCCATGCCAGGACACGAAGAGTGCGGCGACCGCTACCGGTCACCGACGCGGATTCCGCTCGAACGGATCAGGAGATCGCAGCGGTACGGTGCACCGGCAGAGCCCAGGCCTCCGTACGCAGCCGGAGGTAATGCGCGCCGACCGCGTACGCTCCGTTCATGCCGGGACTGCCACACATGTCCCGCACCGTACGACCGTCACCCAGCCGTGTGCCACTTCTTTTCCGGATGCGGCACCGTGGAGTTCAGCGCGGCGTCGACTGGCCGACCACGTCCGGGTCTTGCCGCTCGGCGGCGTAGGCCCGCCAGGACTTGGCCTCCGCGTGCTTGCCGAGCTGGTCGAGGAGATCGGCGAGTTCGGCGATGGCGCGCGGCTCGTGGCGGTCGGCGGCGGTGCGCCACCAGGATTCGGCCCCGACGGGATCGCCGCGCCGCAGCCGAACCATGCCGAGTTCGTAGGCGGCACCGGCGTGCCCGGCATCGGAGGCCTGCGCCCACAGTCCGCATGCCTGCTCTTCGTCGCCGCGGCGGTACATCGCGACGCCGAGGTCGTAGAGCGCACCGCGATACCCGGGGTCGCCCGACTGCCTGGACTCGCCCGCCCGGGGCGGGGCGTCGACCGGAGCGGGCCGTTCGCCGGGCTGCGGGACTCCGTTCGGCACCGACGCGGTATCGGGAACCCGGGCACTCGGCACGCTCGCCGGGGGGGTGCTGTTGGTGTCCACCGGGTCGAGCTCACGGACGTGTTTCTCCGCTGCCGGGGGCGTTTGCGACACCTGTCCGCCGAGCGGTGAGTTCGATTCTCGCTGGATGTGATTCGGCTCTGCAGCGCCAGAACTCGAAGGCGAAGTCTGCGCCGGGGGCTGGGCGTGCGTGCCGGCGAGGTCGAATGCGCGATATGGGTCCGCCGTCGGACGGTTCGCGACCCGCGGGCTCGATCCGGAGTGCGGACCGTCCGTCGAGGGGGAGGCG
>NZ_JBIUCG010000009.1:86515-288445 GCF_044548645.1 Nocardia sp. NPDC051929
GGCGGTGGGCGGGACTCGAGTGTCCTGGGGGACGGGCCCGGACCCGGGAGGTGAGGTGTCTGTTTGGGGTTGGGTGTGTGTGCCGATGGGGTCGAGTGCGCTGGGGTCCGCCGCAGTTGGACGGTTCGCGACCCGCGGGTTCGATCCGGAGTGCGGGCCGTCTGCCGAGGGGGAGGCGGTGGGCGGGACTCGAGTGTCCTGGGGGACGGGCCCGGACCCGGGAGGTGAGGTGTCTGTTTGGGGTTGGGTGTGTGTGCCGATGGGGTCGAGCGCGCGATATGGGTGCGCGGTCCACGGATTCGCGACGATCGGGCTGGCTTCGGTGCTCGTGCCGTCCGCCGCGGGGCGAGCGGGTAGCGGAGCGTTCGGTGCGGGTGGCGTATTGCCGAGCAGCAGGCCGGTGCGGGAGCGTGCCGGGTCCTCGGGCGGGTGTGTATGTGCGACCGGAGGTCCGAAGGTTCCGTACGAGTCCGCCGCCGTTCTCTCGTGCGCGATCCTCGGATGGTGAGCGAGGTTCCGGGCGGGTACTTCGGACTCCGGCTGCGGCCCAGCCGACTGGGTGGTCGAGCTCGACGCCGACTGCGCGCTGTCCGGGGCTCGGGAGCCGGGAGCGGAAGGTGGAGTTTCCGCAGTGGATCGTGTGGCGCGGGACGACTGCAGATTCACGAAGAGACTGCCTGCGCGGCGGGGCTGGGTCGCTTCCGTCGTTTTCTCGGCACCGCCACCGACGGCTGCCGAGGAAACCCCGGTGAGCCGTTCGGCCGCCGTCGCGGATGCGCTCGCGGCCGTAGCGGCGTCGATACGCGGAACGGGCATGGTAGGCGCGGTGGGCGGGCCCGCCGACGAGATCGCCTGCGGAATGGGCGGATTCATGCCGATCGGAGCCGTCGCGGGCGCGGCGGGAGCCGGAGGCTCCGGGGCGACCGGTGTGGGAGCGGTGGACAGTTCCACGACCAGGTTCGCGAAGTTCGGTGGTCCCTCGCCGATGCTGCACCACAGCACGACGCGACCGTTGGGCCGGTGCTCGACGACGATGCCGTAGTTGCCCGTCCACGACTTCTGCGTGCCGAATTCGTCCACCCAGACGGGGGTCAGTGTCACCAGGGTCACCGGCGCGGTGGGCGTGACGGCGAAGCTGACCCCCGCGGCCAACGCGTCGCTCCACGCGTCGACTCCGGCGAGTGAACGTCCGTGCAGGTCCAGATAGCCGTCGACGACCGACAGACCCATGCCGAGCCCACGCAGCCCTGCGGGCGGTGCGGCGGAGATCATGGTCAAGGCGATGGTGGTGGGCGCGGGGCCGACTTGCTCGGTGTACATCGGGTAGACCATGCTGCCGTGCCAGCGGATCGGATCCGCGCTCTGGTAACGCGCGGCCAGCGGCAGCTCTTCGGGCGTATTCCGGGCAGCCCACGACGAATACCGCTCGTTCACTGTCGCGCGCCTGCCTTTCCACCCGATCCCGACCGCCGCCCCCGCGCCGGGCAGCGGGATATACCGTACTCGCCGCGAACCGGAACTGCGCCGCGATCCCTGGCGGTAGGTAATGCCCCGAGCCCCAACGCTACCGGGTAGTTCACGCCATTTCCCAATGGTGCGTAGTGGCGAGCCGGGCGCGGAATCGGGCGGCGCACGCGTGTGCGGACCCTGTTGTCGATATCCGAAGCGAGGAGAAGGATCGCATCGGCGACGCCGCTGTCCCGCGCTGCCATGGGCGAACGGTCCGCTGCGACCGGCGCTTCCGGAACCGGCGGACGGAGTGCCTGTGGCGCTTAAGGGTGATCGGAGCGCTTTTCCGGAACGCCGAACAGCCGACCAAGCGCTTGCTACGCTCGATCGATGATCTCCACGGTGGTCTGGGGAACCGGCAACGTCGGCCGGGCGGCCATCCGGGCCGTCGACGCGCACCCCGCGCTGCGTTTGACCGGGGTGCTGGTGCACGATCCGGCGAAGGTCGGCCGCGATGCGGGCGAACTCGGCGGGCTGGATCGGGACTTGGGCGTCGCCGCGAGCGATGATGTCGGCGCCGTTCTCGGCGCACGCCCGGACGCGGTGGTCTACGCGGCCTCCGGCGACATCCGGCCGGACGACGCGCTCGCCGATATCGTGCGCGCGCTGCGCGCGGGCGCGGTGGTCGTCACCCCGGCTCTCTACGCCCTCTACGATCCGCGCAACGCACCGCCGGAGGTACGCGACCTGGTACTGGCGGCGATCGCGGAGAGCGGCGGATCGCTGTTCGTCTCCGGTATCGACCCCGGGTGGGGCAACGACGTACTGCCGCTGCTGATCAGCGGGCTCGGGAGCACGGTGGAGACGATCCGCTGCCAGGAGATCTTCGACTACTCCACCTACGACCAGCCGGACTCGGTGCGCTACCTGGTCGGCATGGGGCAGCCGATGGACTATCAGCCGCCGATGCTCGCGCCGTCGGTGCCGACCATGGTGTGGGGCGGGCAGATCCGGCTGATGGCACGGGCGCTCGGTGTCGAACTCGACGAGATCCGCGAGACGCTGGATCGGCGCTCCCTCGACGCCACCGTCACCACGACGTCCATGGGTGAATTCGAGGCAGGCACCCAGGGCGCCGTGCGTTTCGAAGTGCAGGGCATCGTCGCGGGGCAACCGCGACTGGTCGTCGAACACGTCACCCGCATCCATCCGACGTGTGCGCCCGATTGGCCCGTACCGGCCGATGGCGGCGCGGGCGCGCACCGGGTGATCATCGAGGGGCACCCGCGCATCGAAGTGACCGTCGAGGCGACCGACGAAGACGGCAACCGCTCCGCGGGCGGGAACGCCACGGCCGTCGGCCGGCTGGTCGGCGCAATCGACTGGCTGGTGGCGGCGAAACCCGGACTCTACGACGCACTGGATGTCCCGTTGCGTCCCGCCGTCGGCAAACTCGGAAGGAAGCACCCATGATCATCGACGTTCCCGAGGGCAAGGATCCGATCGGCTACGTCTGGGGTGAGATGGTCCCCGGCATCGGCGTCGCCGCCTCGAATTTCTCGCTGTCGGTGTACTCGCACAGCACGCTCGGCCTGCGTGAGTTCGAGGCGGCCCGGCTGCGCATCGCCCAGATCAACGGCTGTCTGTTCTGCATGGACTGGCGCACCGAACGCGACGGGGTGAAGGTCGAGCCCGAATTCGCCGACGCCGTCACGAACTGGCGCACCACCGACGCTTTCGACGAACGCACCCGGCTCGCCGCCGAATACGCCGAGCGTTACGCCACCGACCATCACAACCTGGACGAAGAGTTCTGGCATCGGATGCTCGCCCGCTACAGTCAGGCCGAAGTCGTCGAACTGAGCATGAGCATCGGCTCATGGCTGGCGTTCGGCCGGTTGAACCACGTGCTCGGCTTGGATTCGGTGTGCGTGCTGCCCGGCCATACCGGCAACCGGTGAACCGGCGCCGAAAAAGCTAGACCGGCATTCTCGACACCCACGCGGGCTGCCCGTCGACCAGGCCCAGTTCGAACTCCTCGGGCGCGTCGAGCACGGCGCCGAGTTGGCGGAGCGCTCGATCGGCGGAGATTTCCGCCGGGAAACGGATGTATTCGAGGGTGGCGCCGGATATCCGGGCCCGGAATCGGTACCGGAATTCGACCTGACCCGCGTAGGTCAGCGCGATTCGACCCTGCCAGTCGATGTCGTGCCTGCCGTCGGATCGCCGGGTGAACGACACTTCCTGGTCGGCGACCGAGTCGTGCCCGAGCAGGTAGATGTTGAACGCAAGGTATCCGACGTCGTCGGCGTGCGCGAGGGGCAGCGGGTCGACCGTGAGGCGCTGCGGTTGTTCGGATTTCAGTCGAAAGGGCCGGCCCGGCGCCGCGGCGCGCAGGCCGGTGGCGTCGTCCTCGCCCCAGTACGTGGACGACAGCGTGCAGCTGTGATAGTTCTGCCACACGATCGGCGACAGCCAGTCCTCGCCGTCCTCCTCGCCGTGAGCGGGGTCGCGTTCGGCGTTGTACGCCGCGGAGCGCAGGTGCAGATCGAACCACAGGCTGCCGGCCTGGTCCATGCGGCCGGTCCACGCGAACTCCTCGATCGCGTGCCCTTCCGGCCACGGATTGCCCGGGAACACAATTCTCCCGGCGGGCGAAAAACGCACCAGGTCGGTCCTTTCCATGCCGACACACCCTAGCGACCGAGGCCGACAAACTCGATACGCCAGATCAGGGAAGCCGCGACCGGACCGGTCGTGCCTCAGGCGTTGGCCGGCGCCTCCTGCTCAGGCTGGTCGGCGGGCGGCTCGTCCACCGTCCGTTTCGGCCCGGTGAACCAGGTCCGAGCCGACGCCAGCCACCAGATGCCGATCGCGCCCACCACGCCGACCAGGGTGATCGGTGCGTAGTTCACTGTGTTCCAGGTGAATTCGCTGTGCCACGGATAGCCGCGGGCGTCGGTGGGCAGGATGAACAGGAAGCTGATCAGCACGATCCAGATCAACGCGACCACTCCGACCGGGCGATACCACGCGCCCAATCGCCATGGGCCGGTGCGGAATCGGCTCCCGTGCCGCTGCCGCAACAGGATCGGAATGCCGTAGGCGATGTAGAGACCGATGGTCGCGACCGAGGTCGCCGCCGCGTAGGCGGTCGGTGCGTTCGCCGCGGGCACCAGCATGGACGGAATCAGCAGCACGAACGCGAAGAACGAGATGAACAGCACCGCGTGCACCGGTACCTTGCGCGTGGAAAGCCGCGACCAGAACCTCGACCCCGGCACCGCGCCGTCCCGCGCGAACGCGAACAGCATGCGGGAAGCCGAAGTCACCGAGGCATATCCGCAGAACAATTGCGCGACCGCCGCGATGATCAGCAGCGAACCCGACCAGAAGCCGTTCAGCGAGTTCTCCAGGATGTAGATCACGGGATAGCCGCTGTTCTTCGCGGGATCCAGCGCGTCGTCCAGATTCGGGATGGCGAACGTCACCGCCATGATGAGCAGATATCCGGCGATCGCCGACACGACGATCGTGTTGATGATCCCTTTGGCCGCCATCCGCGACGCGTCGTGTGTTTCCTCCGACATATGCGCGGAAGCGTCGTAGCCGGTGAAAGTGTATTGCGCGTGCAGCAGGCCGAGCAGGAAGCTGAACGCGACCCCGCCGAATCCGATCGCGCTGTTGTCCACCGTCTCGGTGAAGACGAATCGGGCACTTTGGTGGTGTTCCGCTCCGAAGCCGAGGACGACCACGAAGATCGCCACACCACCCACGTGCCACCACGCGGACACATTGTTGATCACCGCCGACAGATGCGGGCCGATCACGTTCAAGACGGCGTGCAGGACCAGGATGGCGGCGAACACCAAGAAAATCGCGGTGCGGTCGGTGCCGATGTCGATTCCGACGACGTTCAACACCACGGTGGTGAAGATGGCGGCGCCGTAATCGATCGCCGCGGTCACGGCGATCTGCCCGATCAGGTTGAACCATCCGGTGAACCAGCCCCACACCGGTCCGCCCAGTTCGGCGGCCCACCAGTACAAGCCGCCGGAGGTCGGGTAGGCGGAGGCCAATTCCGCCATGGCGAGTCCGACGAACAACACCATGAGCGAGACCAGCGGCCACCCCCAGGCCATGGTGATCGGGCCGCCGTTCGCCAGACCGATGCCGTAACTGGCCAATCCGCCGGTCAGGATGGACACGATCGTGAAGCTGATGGCGAAATTCGAGAAACCCGACCATGATCTGGCCAGTTCCTGCTTGTAGCCCAGTTCGGCGAGCCGACGTTCGTCGTCGGAAGGGGGTCGGATCTCGGTCATGTCGTGCTCCCGGGTCAAAACGCTGCCCTCATACCGCGTTTGCCAGAAGATCAGTGTGAAGTACGGATCGGTCACCCGCAGCGCAACCAGCAAATTCGTGGAACGGTGGCCCACGCGGCCGCCGGGTGGACGCCGAACGTAGCGTGAAGCCATGAGCGAGCGACTGGTGGTCATCGGCGGTGACGCGACCGGAATGTCGGCGGCCTCGCAGGCGCGCCGGATGAAGAACGCCGACGCGCTGGAGATCGTGGTCTTCGAACGCGGCGGGTTCACCTCCTACTCGGCCTGCGGCATTCCGTACTGGGTCGGCGGTCACGTCGTCGACCGGGATGCCCTGATCGCCCGCACGCCCGAGGAACATCGGTCCCGCGAGATCGACTTGCGGCTGCACACCGCGGTCACCGAGATCGATGCCGAGCAGGCTCGCGTGCGCTATCGCGACCGGGAAACCGGCGCGTCGGCATGGATGTCCTACGACCACCTCGTCATCGCCACCGGCGCCCGCCCCGTCCGGCCGCGGCTGCCCGGTATCGACGCGAACGGTGTGCACGGTGTGCAGACGCTCGACGACGGGCAGGCGCTGCTCGACACGCTGGAGCGGGCGCGCGGCAACCGCGCCGTCGTGGTCGGGGCCGGTTACATCGGCGTGGAGATGGCCGAGGCCCTCATCCGGCGTGGCTACGACGTCACGATGGTCAACCGCGGCTCGGAACCCATGTCCACGCTCGACCCCGACATGGGGGCTCTGGTGCGCGACGCGATGTGCGGAATGGGCGTCAAGGTGGTCGGCGACGCCGAGGTGTCCGAGTTCCGGACGGATGACGACGGCCGGATCGCCGCGGTCGTCACCGACACCGCGGAATACCCGGCCGACGTGGTGGTGCTCGGCATCGGCGTGCGCCCGGAGACCGAGCTGGCCCGCGCCGCCGGTCTGCCGGTGGGGGAGTACGGCGGGCTGCGGACCGATGTCGCCATGCGGGTACGCGGGCACGAGAACATCTGGGCGGGCGGCGATTGCGTCGAGGTGCTGGACCTCGTCTCGGGCCGGGAACGCCACATCCCGCTCGGCACCCATGCCAACAAGCACGGTCAGATCATCGGCGCGAACATCGGCGGGGGATACGCGGTCTTTCCCGGCGTCGTGGGCACCGCGGTCAGCAAGGTCTGCGAACTCGAGGTCGCCCGCACGGGTCTTCGGGAGAAGGACGCCAGGGCAGCGGGCCTGCAATACGTGACCGTCGCGGTCGAATCCACCAGCCGCGCCGGCTACTACCCGGACGCGGCGCCGATGACGGTGAAAATACTCGCCGAGCGGCTCACCGGACGCTTGCTCGGCACCCAGATCGTGGGACGGGAGGGCGCGGCCAAGCGCGTCGACATCGCCGCGGTCGCGCTGACCGCCCGGATGACCGTCGATCAGATGACGATGCTCGATCTCGGTTACGCACCGCCGTTCTCCCCGGTGTGGGATCCCGTTCTGGTAGCAGCGCGCAAGGCCGTCACCGCTGTGCGCAAGCGCGGGTAGCCCGCTCAGCCGAAGATTTCCAGCAGCTCGGTCTTGCCGAACATGACCGCGGCGTCGCGGGCCGACGGGGTGCCCGCGTCGGGGTCGGCGCCCGCCGCTGCCAGTTGTCGCACGATCTCGCTCTCGCCCTTGAAAACCGCCCCGGCCAGCGGAGTCTGGCCCTTGTCGTTGGCGCGGTCCGGATCGGCCGACCGTTGCAGCAGCGCCGCCACGGCATCGGCGTGCCCGTGGTAGGCGGCGAGCATGAGCAGGGTGTCGCCCGCGTCATTGGTGAGGTCGACCGGCACGCCGGCGTCCACATAGGCGGCCAACCTCGCGGTGTCTCCGCGCCGAGCGAAGTCGAACACCTTGGCGGCCAGTTCCAGCAGTTCCGGGTCGATCTCGTCGGTGCTCATCCACTCACTCCTGTCCTGGCCGCGTGATCAGCGCGCCGCCGCCGACTTGCCGAGGTGTTCCCGCACTATGCGCAGATCGTCGACGAACGCTTCGTAGGCGGCGGTACGGTCGGGCGCGCGCAACACCGACGACGGGTGCACGGTGGCGATCGCGCGGAAGTCGGCCGTTTCGACGACCTCGCCGCGGCGTGCGCTGACCTTGAACATCGGGCCGAGCACAGCCTGCGCCGCGATCGCGCCGAGGCACACCACCAACCGCGGACGCAGCAGATCGAGTTCGGCGTCGAGCCATGCCGAGCAGGCGACCACCTCGGTGCGGCCGGGTTGCTTGTGGATGCGCCGCTTGCCGCGCTCCACGAACTTGAAGTGTTTCACCGCGTTGGTCAGGTAGACCGCGTCGCGGTCGATGCCGACCTCCGCCAGCGCCCGGTCGAGCAGCCGCCCCGCCGGACCGACGAACGGATGGCCTGCCACGTCCTCCTGATCGCCGGGCTGCTCGCCGATCAGTACCACGTCCGCGTCCTGGGGCCCCGCGCCGAACACCGTCTGCGTGGCATGGCGGTAGAGATCGCACCCGTGACAGTCGCAGGCCGCTTGCCGCAGCCGCGTCAGATCCGCGTTCTCGGGGACGTACATCGCGGCGCCGGGCGCCTTCGTCACCATCGGCCGACCTCCTCTGCCCCTCGTGCTGGTGGCGGCTTACCCGTTTCCGCGGCCCTCACGCGACAGTCGCGAATCTGCCTCCCATGTGGTGAACGAGCGGACCCGGGTCGGTATAGTCGCCGCGGATGAGTAGTGTCACCGCCACCGCCGGAACGCCGATGTCCCAGAACCGTCGACTCGCGCGCGCGCTGCGCCCGGCGCCGGTTCTCGCACTCGCGTTCTCCGCGTTCTGTCTGCTGACACCGGTCTGGCCGTTCCACAAGATCACCGGCGGGTTCATCGACCTGCAGGTGTATCGCCTCGGCGTGGACGCCATGCGGCACGGCGCCGACATGTACGGGCAATTGCCGCAGACCACCATCGGAGCGGGTCTGCCGTTCATCTACCCGCCCTTCGCCGCGCTCGCGCTCGGCCCCTTCGCGATGCTGCCCTGGGACGTCGCCGCGTTGAGCTTCTTCGTCTCGTCGGTGGCCGCGTTGGCCCTCACGCTCTATCTGGTGGCGCGGCGGGTGTGGCCGGACGAGTCGCAGCGCCGGCTGGCGGTCTGGGCCACCGCGTGCGCCACTCCGCTGGGGCTGCTGCTGGAGCCGATTCACTCCACGCTGGACTTCGGTCAGGTCAACCTGTTGCTGATGGCCCTGGTCGCCGCCGATTGCCTCACCCACAAGTCGCGCTGGCCCCGGGGCATGCTGATCGGCGTCGCCGCCGCGATCAAGCTGACGCCCGCGGCGTTCGTGCTCTACTTCCTGGTCCGGCGGGACTACCGCGCGGCCGCGACCGCCGCGGTCACCGGCGCGGCCGCCACGGCGCTCGGCTTCGCGATTCTGCCGAAGGAGTCCGTCAAGTATTGGTTCGGCGGCCTGGGCAACGTGTCCGGGCTGAGCGGTTCGGCATTCCACACGAATCAGTCGATTCAAGCGGTGTTCTCTCGTTTCGAAACGCCCGAGCCCGCGTTCACCATCATCTGGTTGATCCTCGGCGCGTTGCTGCTCGCGCTGGTGGTCACCGCCATGCGCCGAGCCGCCGACTTGCCCGCGCTCGCGCTGTCCCTCAACGCCGTCTTCACGCTGCTGGTTTCGCCGATCTCTTGGTCCCACCACTGGGTGTGGATCGCGCCCGCGTTGTTCGCCATGGTCGGTCACGCGTCCCGCCTGCCCGGCAGGCGGGCGATCGGGTGGTGGGTGACGTTCGTGGTGACCGCGGCGATATTCGTCATCGGCCCGCACAACTGGCTGCCCGACGGCGAGCACCGGGAGACCGCGTGGACACCCTGGCAGCATTTCATCGGCAACACCTACGTCTGGTTCAGTGTGGCGCTGGTCGTGCTGTTCCTGGTCGCCCGCAGGCGGAAGGTCGTGTGCGACGGGAGCCCCGCCCGCGAGGAACCGGCCCCCGCGTCCGAGTCCCCGCCCTCAGCGCTGTCGGCGCGCTGAGGAACCGCGGCGGTCTCCGTCGCGTCAGCCCATGCCGGGAGCGGACGGCGCGACGAAGAGGAAGCTCTTCTCCTCGACGCGCTGCTTGATCCGCCACTGTCCGTCCACGCGGACGAACGCGTCGTGGTACCAGAGACCGCACAGCATCATCGTCGGCGGTCCGTCGCCGCCGGACACGAGCATCGGGTTGTGACACATCGTCCGCCCGGTGGCGGTGTCACCGTCGACCCGGATGGACGAGTTGCTGATCAGGTGTTGGAAGGCCGGGAAGTTGGGCAGGACGGCGGCCAGGAACTGCTTCGTCGCCGCCAGATCGCCCACCGATCCGCCCATGGCCGAGTAGTCGATGTGCGCGTCCGGGGTGAACACCTCGTCCAGCAGGTCCCACTGTCGAGTGTCGACCGCGTGCGAATACCGCACCATCAGGTCTTCGATCTCGAGTCGATCCGAAATCTCCTGCAACGACAGCATGCCTGCCTCCCGATTGACGTCGATACCGGGTAGATGCCACCAGGATTCGGCGTGCGAGGCAAGGTCCGCGCGGTCAAGCCTTGCGCGGCAGGATGTTCAGCACGAGTGTGAGCCCCGCCACGATGCTCACACAGGCCACGAGCGTGGTGAACGCCGATTGGGTGAGCGCGGCGATGCCGATCGAAAAGGCAAGGCACGTGGTCAAAGCTAGCGCGCCGGTTCCCGGTTCCACACCGGCGATGCGGGTTGGTCGGTGATCCGTCATTGCTATGTAATACCCACCGCAGCCCGTTACGAAACCGTGATGCCGACTGATTTTCCGCCGGGGCGTGCCAGCAGGTCAGCGCCCGATGGCGGCTCGGGCAGGATCGAGTCGTGACCGTCGCTGTGCAGACCCTCCTCGCCGAGGACGACATCCGTTCCGCCAACGCCCTTTTCCGCACGGCCATGGTGGGCTTGCCGCCGCTGACCCCTACCGCGGAGCTGTCGGAGCCCGGTCGCACGCTCGGCGCCTACATCGATGGCGAACTGATCGGTACCGCGGAGTCGTACACCAGCAGGCTGGTTGTTCCCGGCGGCGCGCGCCTGCCGCACGCGGCAGTCACCCACGTCGGAGTGCTGCCGACCCACACCCGCCGCGGGGCGCTCACCGCGTTGCTGCACCGTCAGCTCGCCGACATCGCCGAACGCGGCGAAGCGGTCGCCACGTTGCGTGCGTCGGAGGGTGCGATCTACGAACGGTTCGGCTACGGCATCGCCAGCTCGTTCGCGCGGGTGGAGTTGCAGCGCCGTAGGGCCCGGCTGCGTGACACGGTGGCGGCGTCCGGTCCGGTGCGTTTCATCGACGGCGCCGCGGCGTGGAAACTGCTGCCGCAGATCTACGCGACGGCCGACGTCGTCTGGACCGGCGCTGTCGATCGGCCCGAATACTGGTGGCGGTTGCAGGAATTGCTGAGCACGGAGCCGAACTACTGCCTGGTCCACGGCCCGGCCGGCGCCGAGGACGGGTTCGTCCGCTACCAGCCGGTCGATCCGAGGAGCTGGCTGTCCCGGCCGGAAAAGCAGGTGGTGATCAACGATTTCGTCGCGACGACGCCCGCGGCGTATCGCGGGCTGATCCGCGGGCTGATGTCGATCGACCTGGTCGATACGTTCGTGTTCCCGTTCCTTGCCCTGGACAGTCCGCTGCGCCACCTGCTCACCGACGAACGCGCGGTGCGCGTGCTGTCGACCAGGGACGAGACGTGGTTGCGCCTGGTCGATGTCGGGCACGCGCTGGCGCGGCGCACCTATCGCCGGGCCGCCGCGGTCGTGGTGGAAGTGCGGGACCCGATCCTGACGGCGAACTCCGGCCGCTACCGGATCGCTGTCGACGGCGTGCGACGAGTTCGGGAGAACCCGGATCTCACCACGAGTATCTCCGATCTCGCGGCGGTCTATCTGGGCGGAACGACATGGCGCGAACTGGCTTTCGCGGGACGTGTCGACGAACATCGTCCCGGTGCGGTCGCGGACGCGGGCGCGCTGTTCGCCACCGACTCGTTGCCGTTCTCGGGGACCTTCTTCTGAGCGCGAGGCAGGCGTACAGTACGTACGTACGGTTTGGTAGCGAGCCTCGGAGTGGCCTATGTGGGATCCTCAGCAGTACCTCGCCTTCGACGATCACCGGTCCCGCCCGTTCTTCGACCTGCTGAGCCGGGTCGCCGCGGCCGAACCGCGGGTGGTGGTGGACCTGGGCTGCGGTCCCGGGCATCTCACGGCGGTCCTCGCGCGGCGCTGGCCGGGCGCGATCGTGCGAGCGCTCGACTCGTCGCCGGAGATGGTCGCGGCCGCGCGAGATCGTGGCATCGATGCGACGCTCGGGGCGGTACAGGAATGGCGGCCGAGCGCGGAGACCGATGTCGTGGTCTGCAACGCCGTCCTCCAATGGGTGCCCGGGCATCCGGACTTGCTGGCTCGGTGGATGCGAGAGCTTCCAACGGGCGCGTTTCTGGCCGTGCAGGTGCCCGGAAATTTCGACGCGGCCTCGCACCGGGCGATCCGCCAGGTGGCCGCTCGCGACGATTGGCGCGACAGCCTCGGACGAGCGGGCATCCTCGAGCCGAGGGCGGTGCTCGATCCCGCCGGATACGCCGACCTGCTCGCCGCCGCGGGTGGGGCGGTCGATGCCTGGGAGACGACGTACCTGCAACGCTTGAGCGGAGAAGATCCGGTGCTCGAGTGGGTCGCCGGCACGGCGTTGCGGCCCGTGCGCGGGGCCCTCGATGACGCGCAGTGGCGGGAATTCACAGCGCAACTCGCCCCACTGTTGCGCAACGCCTACCCTCGACGCGCCGACGGCACCACTTGGCTGCCCTTCCGGCGAGTCTTCGCCGTCGCCCAGAAGCGATAGGCCGCAGCGGCGCTCAACGGCCGTGCTCGTGCGCGGTCGACAGCAGCCGGTCGACCCGGCTGCGCAGTTCGCTGGTCAGGGCGGGCATGCCGACCGACGGTAGCTCGGCGGCCACATTGGCGGCGAGAACGCGCAATTTGGTGTTGGTTTCCTGCGACCGCACGCGCAGGATGGCGAACGCTTCGTCGGCGTCGAGGCCATAGACCAGCATGACCGCGCCTTTGGCTTGTTCGATCACCGCCCGCGCGGCTACCGGGTCGAGGTCACCGTCCGCCGTGCCGTCACCGTCGTAGCTCACATGCACGCACTACCCGTCCACGGCGGTTCGACACGGCTTCGCGCGCGGGAACACCGGCGTTGCGGTGGCCTCGGCCGGTGAGGGGTTGACGCGAGCCTCCGGGATCGCGATACTTCGAACGTCATAGCGATTGCGTATAACTTGTCCTGCGGAAACGCGACGGAGACAGATCAATGACGATCCATACGGCAGTCGAAGCATTTCTTCTGGCTCAGGTGGACGACCCGGTCCCCGAAGCCCCCCCGAACTCGGAAAAAATTCTCCAGCTGTTCCGGTATTTCACGTGGTTCGTGATTCTCTCCGGAGTCACCGGGATCGCCTATGCGGGTGGAAGATTCGCCTGGGAAAAATGGAACGGCGGTCCGCTCGCGTCGGCGAAAATGGTCGCGGGCGGAATGCTCGGCGGCGTCATCGCCACCAGCGCGGGGACGATCATGAATGCGCTGATCGGTTGAATCGGTCGGCCGGCGCATCCGAATCCGGCCGCCGCGGTCAGTCGGTAACCTCCAATTCGACCAATTGACCCGGCGTGAAAGACTTTTCGCGCCGGTTGGTCTCGACGCCGAAGACCGCGACCACGAGGTCGCCGCCCGGCTGGACCACTCCTGCTTGGGTGAGGGTGCCGTACCCGACGATGGATTCGCCGACATGATCGGCGAGTTCCACCGCGGGAATTCGAATCGTCCTGCTCACGGGGCACCTCTATCGAGTCGAAGTGTTACTGGCTGCTGTGTCCGAGTTCGCAGGACTCGATCCTAATCCCAGAAAAGCGGCGCAGCACCCCCTGTCGCCGCCGATTCACCGCGCCGGGCCCGCACGGCGGCAAACTACGCCGTCAGGACGGAATTCCATGCGCCATAACGATTTACCTCATGGCCTTGACCGGTTCGTGACCAGCGCGAGCGCGTCGGCGACCTTGGCCTGGAAGTGCGGGCACTCACGGAAGTCCGCGGCGGCGCAGTCGAGAGCGTGCGTAATGGTCTCCAGCGCCGCGGTGGACTGCGCGATCCGGCTGACGAGCTGGTCGCGGTGGGCACGCAGCAAGTCGCGGCGAGCGGAGCGGTCGGACGCCTCGGCGAAGAGCGTGGCGAGTTCCTCCAGCGACAAACCCACCTGCTTGCCGATCAGGATCATCGCCACGGTTTCCGCATCGCCGTCGCGGTAGCGGCGACGGCCCGCCCCGTCCCGCCGCGGCGCGAGCAATCCGGCATCCTCCCAGTGTCGCAGCACATGGGTGGCCAGACCGAACCGCGCCGCGAGTTCACCGATCGGCATGTCGTCGCCCGCCATATCCGCACTCTAGGCGGCGCGGGCGGTGAGCCGCGTGTACAGCCCGATGGGCTGACGCCGCGGACGTACCGCTTCCCGCCGCACGGTCGCCGCCTCGAACGAACGGCGCAACGCGCTGAGCGCGGCCGCCGAGCGCAGGAAACGGAAGTCGTAGATCGCCACGGCGCCGCCGGGTCGCGATACCCGCGCCAGCTCGGCTATCGCGCGGTCGACCTCCGGCCACTCGTGCATGCTCAGGCTCGAAACGACCAGATCGAAGCTGTCGTCGGGGTAGGGAAGCGCGGCCACGTCACCGACCGACAGTTCCACCGCGCCGCCGGACAGCTTCGCGTCGGCGAGGTCGATCATGTGCGGCGACAGGTCGACGCCGTGCAGCCGCAGATCCGGCCGCCGAGAACCCAACTGCGCCAATAATTCCCCCGGCCCGGTCCCCACGTCGAGCACACACGCCCCCGATTGCGCGATTGCGTCGACGTCCGCGGCGATCCGGCGGTACAGGCCCCCGAGCAGCCGGGAAGCCCGCTGGTCGTAGCCGCGGCTCTGCTTTGCTCCGAACGTTGTCATGGTCACCTCTCCTCGTGCTGCGCTCAGCTTGCGAGTTGAGGTCGACCTGAAGTCAAGAGCTGCTTGCGGCGCCGAGTCGCCCAGGCTTGCCACCCGCATCGCGCCTCAGTGGACGACACGGCGATCGCGGGTGTGGCACAAAGGAGGTCCGATGACGACAGTGCCGCCGCGACGGTCGATCCACGTGCGGCGGCGACTGCGACGATCTGCCTTCCTCATGTCGGTTCGCGTGACACTGGGCGGGATGCCTCGCACACCGCCGATCATCGGAGCTGGAGAAGACTTCCAGCCGAGAAGTGCGGCCCCGCCGGAACGCGGCGGGGCCGCACAACAGGCGCTCTCAGATGCACCAGACGGCGCTGCCGAGCGGTATGCAGAAGACTACCGAGCCGAAAACCGGCGTCGCGGCGCCGGACGGCGTCGTTTCGGCGGTAGCGGCGGGAGCCGCGATGACGCCGAAGGAGACGGCCATTGCGGTCGCTGCGACGATTTTCGTGATTTTGGTCGACATTGTGCATCCTTTGACTCGAGTGAAACTTAACTCTGACTCACGAGATTCATGCTTCACCCATAGTCCGGTGAGCACCAGGCAAGGAAACGTCAAGTTCCCCGGCATCACGTAACAGGACGATCACCGATGGCGCTTTTTTCGGGGTAGTGGCAGCCAACCCGGGCGAAAAACCTACCGGCGGATTCTTTTTGCCCACAATCACCGGAATTACGTGCTTCGATATGTGTTCGATTCTCCTTTGCCCAATGGAGACCTGGCTATCTCCGATCGTGTCGTGGAGTGATAGCCGTCGGCCTGATGCGTTGCCACGGCACACGCTGCGTGGATTCGACCGGCGCGGGGAGAGCCGTTCGGTAACGGTGATCGTTACGCCCTCGTAGCGGGGTGGGGCCGCCCGTTGGGCCGCGCCGCCGCATCCGCATGGAGACTTCCCACTGTTGGTGAGTTGGGCCCGAATTCGGTCGGTGCCGCGACCCTAAACTGAGGTAATGGTGCAGCCAACGCCCTGGCAGTCGGACGAAACGCGAGACGACCGGTCCGCCCGGCAGGACCGGGCGGGAAGCGGCGCCGTCGTGCCGGCGAAGGCAATTCTGGCCGCGCTGCGCGGATATTGGGGCTATGTGTGGGCCGCGGTCGGAAGCCTGGTGACGCTCGTGCTGCTGTTCCAGCCATGGCTCACCGCCGCGGGCGCCGATGGCAAGGTCAGCACCAACGCGTTCGGCCGGATGGAGATCACCACGCGGTTCCTCAACGTCTGGTCGCGATCGGCGCCTCCCGGCGCCCGGATCACCGGCTTCTGGGCGTTGCTCGCCTGTGCCGCTATCGTCATCGCGCTTTTCGCGATCGTGGTGAACCTGCGCCTTCGTATCGAGGCGCTGAATCGGCTGGCGACGCTGGCCACGTTGGTCGCCGCACTGTTCGTGGTGTTCACCGTGCTCTACATCAACAGCAAGGGCCCCGAGCTGAAGGCGATGGTCGGACGCAAGACGGATCTGGGCGGGCAGATCGGATCGTTGATGAACTGGGCGTTCGGCAACGGCAAACTCGTCGTGCCCGGTATCGGGCAGGTCGCCTACACGTCCGCGACGCTCACGCCGTGGGCGCTGCTCGCGGGCGTGACTTCGCTGGGCTCGGCGGTCGCCGCCGTCACCCAGTGGGTCCGCAACCGATCGGGCAACCTGTTCCGCCTCCCGTTGCGGATCAATGTCGTCACGTCGAAGCCGTCCGCCGAATCCGAAGACGCGGACTGATCGTCTACCCCCGCGGGGCCGAGTAGACTCGCCCGAATCACTGTGTGAGTACGCAGTCCGAGGCGGTAACGCATGGTCGGCACAGAGGTACTCATTGCCGGTGCTGGGCCGGTCGGGTTGACCGCGGCAATCGAGTTGGCCCGGCGCGGTGTCGCCTGCCGAATCGTGGACGCGCTGCCCGAGCCGCCCCGATACGCGAAGGCCGTGGGCATCCAACCGCGAACGCTCGAGGTGTTCGAAGGGTTGGGTGTCCTGCGCCGGATGCTCGACGCATCCCTCCAGTTGCGTGGCCAGCTGGTGTACGTGAACGGCGCCGAGGTGGCCAGGACGGAACTCACGCTGCCCGCGGACGTCCCCTACGGGTTCATCGGGCTGCCGCAATACGTGACCGAGCGAATCCTGCGGGAGCGATTGGCCGAGACGGGCACCCGGATCGAACGCGCCACCTGGCTGACGACCTTCGAGCAGGACGACAGCGGCGTGCGCGCGGTGCTCGTCGACGCCGACGGCGAACACACCGTCGACGCGCAGTTCCTGATCGGCTGCGACGGAGCGCACAGCATCGTCCGCAAGCGGCTGGGTCTGTCCTTCGGGGGAGCGGCGTTCGCCGAGCAATACATGCTCGGCGATGTCGAACTCGACTGGTCGCTGCCCCGCGGCTACGTCATCCGCTCGACGCACCGCACCGAAGGCGTCACCGATGACCTGCTGGTGTGCATACCGTTGCCGGGACGCGGCCGGTACCGAGTGTCGATGCTGGTCCCCGACGAACTCACCACGGCGGAAACGCCCAACCCCGACCAACTCGTGCACGGATTCGAAGGCGGCCCCACGCCGCGGTTGCACCATATCCAAGCCGTCCTCGACCGCCTCGCTCCCGAGCCGGTCACCGCGTCGAAACTGCGGTGGTCGTCGGTCTTCCGGATCAGTCACCGCATCGTCGATGCCTACGCGCGCGGACGGGTTTTCGTGGCAGGCGACGCAGCGCATATTCATCCGCCCACCGGCGCGCAGGGGATGAACACGGGCATTCAGGACGCGCACAATCTCGCGTGGAAGCTCGCGCTGGCGGTCAGCGGCGACAGTGCACCGAAACTGCCTGCCAGCTACGACGCCGAGCGCAGGCCGGTCGGCGAAGAAGTGGTCGGACGCACCGTGCGCAGTGCACGGGAGGGTATCGGGGCCGGGGAGTCGGACCTGGATTTCGTCATCCGGCGTGAGGCGCAACTGCTGATCGACTACCGCGACAGCCCGATCGTGGCGCGCGCGGCCGACCGCTGGCCGGGTCTGCGGGCGGGACTGCGCGCTCCCGACGCCGCCGGGTTGGTCCGCGGCGCGGTCACCTTTCCGATCCGCCTGTTCGCGCTGTTCGGACGGACCGATCACACCCTCCTGCTCTACGCCGACGACAGCGCCGGGACCGAAATCGGGGCGCTGGCCGATCTTGCCGCAGCGGCGCGCCGCCGAGCGCACCGGCACCTGGACGTGTACCTGCTCGCCGCACCCGGAGCGCGGGTCGACGATACGCTGCTGCCGGTCGTCCGCGACCGTGACGCCGATTTCGCGAAGGCCTACGGTGCCACCGGCGCAGCCGCGTATGTCGTGCGTCCCGACGGATACCTCGGTTACGCGGGGTGGGCGTCCTCGATCGACGATCTGACCGAGTACCTCGGCGCGACGTTCCGCTGACGGCGCCACGCCCATTGTGCGGACGAAGGACCTTCCCCCCTTGCGTGCGACCGACTCGATCGGGTACGCCGGACAACAGGAGGTGTTCGATGCCGTCCGCACACCCGTCCCCGACGCGGACAGAAGAGGTCATCGTGCCGTCGGAGTCCACCCGACTGGCCGGGGTGCTGGCTGTGCCGCCGGAGCGCACCGCGTTGATCGCCTTCGCCCATGGCAGCGGCAGCGGCAGGCGCAGTCCGCGCAACCGGTTCGTCGCCGAGGTCCTCAACCAGGCGGGATTCGCGACGATGCTGGTGGATCTGCTGACCGTCGAGGAGGAAGGCGACCGCGCCCGCGTGTTCGACATCCAGTTGCTCGCTCACCGGCTGGTCGAGGTGACGCACTGGCTGCGGACGCGGCCGGAGCTCGGTGGCCTGCCGACCGGATATTTCGGGGCGAGCACCGGCGCGGGCGCGGCACTGTGGGCGGCGACCGAACCGGGCACCGAGATCGCGGCGGTCGTCTCCCGTGGCGGTCGTCCGGATCTGGCCGGTTCGCGGTTGGGCTCGGTCCGCGCACCGACACTGCTCATCGTGGGTGGCAACGATCGATGGGTGCTGGAGATGAATCGGGAGGCGCAGTTACGGATGCCGTGCCCGAGTGAGCTGGACATCGTTCCCGGCGCGACACACCTGTTCGAGGAACCCGGTGCGCTCGAACAAGTCGCCGACTCGGCGGTAGCGTGGTTCCTCCGCCATCTCACCGTCGTGCGCCACTGAACACCACGGGGAGGTCGTCGGTTCCGGGCGCGACGCGGGTGCCGAAACCGCGGCTGATGTCTTCGAGTTTGGCACAGAGCCAACGGGATTCCGTGCGCGGGGCCCATTCCAGGCGCATGTGCCGCACCTGCAGTGGAATCAGCCGGACCTCCACCGAACCGTGGTCCACCGCCACGAGATACAGCGGATGCAGATCGGTGTGGTACCGCTCGTGGCCGCGGATGCCTTCGTAGTCGTCGATGACGTCGCCGCACCCGTAGAGGATCGGTTTGCCACGGTAGATCTCGATCGGACGCGGATGATGCGCGGAGTGCCCGTGCACCACGTCGACTCCGGCGTCGATCAATCGGTGTGCGAACTGTGTTTCGGTTCGCGTCACGTCGTAGCCCCAGTTCGGCCCCCAATGCACGGAAACGATGCCGATGTCGTTGTCCCGCTTGTGCGCCGCCACCTCGGCGGCGACATCATCGGCCGCCGTGGCGCCGGGGGAGTAGCCCACTCGCCACAGGCCCGGCCGGTCGCGCCGTGCCGACCAGGATTCCGGAACACCGCTGGATCCGGCGGCGACCGACACGATCACCACGCGACGGCCGTCGGCGAGTTCCACCGTGGCGGGGGCACGGGCGCCCGCGAGGTCGGCCCCCGCGCCGGCGCGGTCGATATGCGCGGCGTCGAGCGCTTCGAGGGTGTCGGCGAGCCCGGGAATTCCGAAATCGAGGACGTGATTGTTGGCCAGCGCGCAGACCACCGGTGCGATCGCGGTCAACGCGGGCACGTTGTCCGGATGCATCCGGTAATGAATGCCCTTCGCGGGAGCGAACGCGCCGTCGGCGGTGATCGACGTCTCCAGGTTGAGCAACCGCACCTCGGGGTCGAGCTGGGCGAGCAGCGGCAGCACATCACCCCACAAGTGCCGGTATCCGACCGGATGAGTGAACTCGCCGTGCGCGCGCTCGGCCAGCTCCACGTAGGTTCGTGCGTCGTTGACGTACCGTTCGCGCAGCCTCGGGTCGCCGGGATGCGGCAGGATCTGGTCGACACCCCGGCCCAGCATGACGTCGCCGCCGAGCAGCACCGTCGCCATGTCACCATTGTCGATCATCGCGGCCTCGATGTGAACGCGCCGCTGGTCGCGTGCCGCACCCGAGTATCGGGCGTGACCCGTACTCGCGGACCTCCCGGAGTGGTCGGCTACCGAGTCGCCTGCCGGGCCATCGAAAGCAGCTGCTGCGGGTCGTCGGCGTAGACGGTGGCGATGACGTTCGCTCGCGCGGCGAGATCACGGGCGAGATCGCGGATCTCCTCCGACGCGGCCGGGTCGGCGTCGATCCCGGTCAGCAGATCGCGGGTATGAATCGCGGTAGCCTGCGCGCAGCGTCGCAGGCGTGCTTTCGCGACGGTGTCGAGCGCGGCGGGACTGAGATAGCGCTGAATGTGCTCGCCGCGGTCGGTGACCTGGTTGACGATCGGTTCGGTCGCCGCGTCGGTGAGCCAGCGTTCGGCGTCGGCCGTGATCTCGAAGACGAGATCGTGGTCTCGGATGTCGGTCGGATTGGCGGAGGTGGTCAGCAGGGCCATGCTCGCCCGTCCGATCGCGAGGAACCCGCTCATCGCGTGGGCGAGCAGGATATGCGGGTTTGCTGTCGGCAACTGGTGTAGACGTTCCCCCACGACGGTGACCCAGCAGGCGAGGTGTTCGGCTCCGGTGTCGATCGACGTCGCTGTCGGCATAGCGCGACCATACGCTGTTACCCAGGTGAGATATACGGAGAAACGCTGAAAGTTCGCCAGAAGTCGCGATTGGGCGTGCTCGCCGGCCGGACTCGCTCCGTTGCGCCGCCGCGGCAGCGCCGGAATCGGCGTTCCCTATCGTCGCGTTCATGCTGGCCTCGCCACGACGATCCCGGGGGATACGAGGGCGTGAAGGTCTCTGCCGGAGTGGGTCATCGGGGGCGGAGGCCGGCCGTCGCGTCCGGACTTGGGCGTTAACTGCGATTGTGCCCGTGCTCGACTTCCGAAAAATTCGGCCGCCGTGCCGAAATCGCATTCGCACGTGCATCCGACCAGGAGTCCGGTTGACCGATACGGCCCTTCGAAGTTCGGCTACCGCTCGGATGCCGGATGCCGGATGCCGGATGCCGGATGCCGGATGCCGGATGCCGGATGCCGGATGCCGGATGCCGGATGCCGGATGCCGGATGCCGGATGGCGGATGGCCGGTACCGGCGGCCACGGGTCCGGTGAGTGGGATACGGGTCGTGCTGCCGTCACGTGGAAGCCAGATACTAGCTGTCGAGCGCCCTTACGCGCGGAGGTGGCGCTGTGGGCCGAAGCGCCGTCGCTTCGATGGCCTACCAGCGCACTTCCCGCTATTTGGAACTCATCCTATGTTTATAAAGAGGATAGTAGTACTCTAAACTATCTACCTGCAGTTTCACTATGTGAGATCCGGGCTTCGCGTCGCCGATGGCTCGAATCTATCCAGCGAGGGAGTGTCGCGTGCTGGAAATCGACCACTTCAGTCACGGATGGCTTACGCCCATCGTCGCCTACGTCATGTCGTTCACCGGATCATTGCTGGGACTTCGATGCGTGGCCAGATCTCGTACCGGGTCCGCACGCGACGGCTGGCTGATCGCCGCGGCGGTCGCGATCGGCGGCACCGGCATCTGGGTCATGCACTTCATCGCGATGCTCGGCTTCGCCATCGAGGGGGCGACGATCCGGTACGACGTTCCGATCACCCTGCTCAGCGCCGTGATCGCCATGGTGGTGGTGTGGATCGGACTGCGCATCGCACACCAGCGAGCGCTGGGACCGGTGGGACTGCTGGCCGGCGGCGGGGTGACCGGTCTGGGCGTCGGCGCGATGCACTACGCGGGCATGTACGCCATGAAATCCGACGCGATGATCGGCTACGACGGACGGATCGTCGCGTTGTCCATGGTGATCGCCGTCGTCGCGGCGACCGCCGCGTTGTGGTTCACGCTGCACACCCGCAGCACGCTCGTCACCGTCGGCGCGGCGGCGGTCATGGGTGTCGCGGTGTCCGGCATGCACTACACGGGCATGCTCGCGATGCACGTGCACGAAGCCGAGCACATGCACGCACCTTCCGGGGCCGGCGCGACGCAGTTGCTCACCCCGCTGATCGTGAGCATCAGCCTGGTGACGGTGCTGCTACTGCTGCACCTGGGTGTCACGGAAGTCGACGACGAGAACACCTATGTGCCGCAGGGCCGGCACGCTGCCAGTTACTGGCCGACTCGTGAGTGAACCGACCGGGTAGCGCTTTGTCGCCGGTCGGCCGAATGACGCGGTAGCCCGTTGCCCCGGCACCGCCCGGGGCGCGGCGACGTTTTCACCGCCGCATGCCGGGTACGCGCGCCAAGAGCCGGTTCGCGCGGTGGCCGGACGCTCGCAGTCGAACCAGGAGGTGGCGATGCGCATCGGGTACAAACTGGCGGCCGAGGCATTCGGTCCGAACGAGCTTGTCCGGCAAGCCGTTCGGGCGGAAGAGGCGGGTTTCGACTTCGTCGAGATCAGTGACCACTTCCATCCTTGGCTGGACAACCAAGGGCACTCACCGTTCGCCTGGACAGTGCTCGGAACCATCGCGGCGAAGACCGAGCGGATCGAGCTCGCGACCGGAGTGACCTGCCCCATTCTGCGATACCACCCCGCGATCGTCGCGCAGGCGGCAGCCACTCTGGCGATCTTGTCCGGCAACCGCTTCACCCTCGGTGTCGGTTCTGGTGAACGTCTCAACGAGCATGTCGTCGGCCGGGAATTCCCGCCCGTACGCATCCGGCATCGCATGCTGCGCGAGGCCATCGAGATCATCCGCTTGCTCTGGAGCGGCGGCTATCACTCCTACGACGGGGAATTCCTGAGCCTTTCCGACGCACGGGTCTTCGATCTGCCCGAGACCCTCCCGCCCATCGCCGTCGCCAGCGGTGGGCTGGAGGCGGCCTGCATCGCCGCGGAACTCGGCGACGGCCTGTTCGCGACCGAGCCCGAGTCCGAAATCGTCGAGCGCTACCGCGCGTCGGGCGGCGCGGGCCCCCGATACGCGGAAGTCGGCATGGCGTGGGCGCCCGACGAGGAAACGGCGGCGAAGGCGGTGCTCGATACCACCCGCTGGGCCCTGACGGGCTGGAAGGTGATGAGCGAGTTGCCGAACCCGGTCAATTTCGCCGCGGCGACCACCACCGTCCGGCTCGAAGACGTCCTCGACAACTTCGCCTGCGGGCCGGACCCGGCCCGCTATCTCGATGCCGCCCAGCAGTACACCGATGCGGGCTTCGACCATCTCGTGATGCAGAACGCCGGTCCCGACCCCGACGGCTTCCTGGACTTCTACCGCCGTGAACTCGACAAACCTCTCCGTGCACTGACCCCGAGCGTCTGAGCGCGAAACTTCCGTCACCGACGGGCGCGCGGTCGTCGTCGGTATCTTCCGTCGCGCCGTGCACGTCGCGGGTGGGCAGCCGCTCAGGCCCGCCGGCGTGCGGCGCATGTCCGCTTGTTCCGCGCGCAACGCGTCGCCCGCGACGAGGTGTTGCATTGCGACGCAAGGCGACCGCGATCAGGTCCGTCGAGTGGTCGTTCCACGGACCGTGGTGAACAGGCGCAGGCAGCGCTGGGTCATGTCCTCGGGCGTGTGGTCGGGATGGTCGCTCCACCACGAGATGGTGGTGGACACGATGCTGAACCACAGCGCCAGCAGCAGCGAGTGATCGCCGGGATCGGAGATGCCGGCATCGGCCAGAATCTCCGATACCCCTGCCGAGCCCATGCCGTTCAAGGCATCCTGATAATGCCGGGCCACCGCGAAGGCCGCACCCGGACGTGGCAGTGTGGGGTCGTAGACGATCTTCCAGTTCTGGGTGCGTCCGTCCAGTGCGTGGAAGATCCCGGTCAGTGTCGCCAGCGCCCGGTCGTGCGCACCATGCGTGGACTGGGCCGCCGCGACCGCGTCGACCAGGCTCTTCCCGGCGCGGTGCACGCAAGCCGCGTGCAGTGCGTCGCGGGAGCCGAAGTAGGCGTACACGAGCGGCTTGGACACGCCTGCGGCCGAGGCGATTTCGGCGACCGAAGCCTTGGCGTAGCCGCGTTCGCCGAATTCGGTGGTGGCGATGTCGAGGATCTGCTCTTCCCGCCGCTCGCGCGGCACGCCCTTGGTGCCCGGCCTGCTCACCGGTCCTCCCCGGTGGCCCGGTGTACGACCGGGTCGATCAGCACACCGGGATTGAGGATGCCCGCGGGATCGAGTGCCGATTTGGCCGCGCGCAGCGCCGCGGCGAAAGGTTCGGGTCGCTGGCGGTCGTACCAGGGGCGGTGGTCGCGGCCGACGGCGTGATGGTGCGTGATGGTCGCGCCGTTGCGGTGCAGCGCCTCCGACACGGCCGTCTTGATCTCGTCCCATTGCTCGACGGTCCGTCCCCACCGGCCCGCGGCGTAGATGCCGAAGTACGGCGCGGGTCCGTCCGGATAGACATGGGTGAACCGGCAGGTCGAAACACCGGTCACACCGGCGGATCGGAACGCGTCCGTGGTCGCTTCCCGTACCGCCGCTCGCAGGGCCTCGAAACGGTCCCAGGTGCAGGCTGTTTCGAAGGTCTCGACGATCATGGATTGGGCGGCGAGCGCGTCGCGCTGGTAGGGCATGCGGAGGAACGCCGAGCGCCACGCGTCGGCCGCGCCCGTGCGCGCCGAGTCTTCGGCGGAATCGGTGGTGCAGACCCCGTCCGGAATCGTGCCGCCGTGCTCGCGGCAGATCTGCACCGCACGACGCATCGGCTCGTCGACGGGATGGTCGGCGGACTCGAAGCCGAGGACGAGCACCCCGCCCGTCGCGCTGGTGCCCGCGTTGATGAACGCCTCCACCGGATCCAGCAGCCGGCAGTTCGCCGGATACAACGCGGACTGGGCGATGGCGCGCGTCGCGGCCACGGCCGCGCTGTAGTCGCCGAACACCACCGACGCCCCGGACCGCCAGCGCGGACGATCCTGCAAGCGCATCCACGCTTCGGTGATGACGCCGAGGATGCCCTCCGAGCCGAGGAACATCCGATCGGGTGACGGACCCGCGCCGGACGCGGGCAGCCTGCGGGATTCGCTGATCCCGGCCGGTGTGACCACCCGTAGCGATTCGACCATGTCGTCGATGTGGGTGTAGACGGTCGCGTAGTGCCCGCCCGCCCGGGTGGCCAGCCAGCCGCCGAGCGTGGAGAACTCGAACGACTGCGGAAAGTGTCGCAGCGTCAGACCATCCGGCCGCAATGCCGCTTCCAGCGCCGGGCCGAGTATGCCCGCTTGGATTCGTGCGGCTCGGCTGGTGCGGTCGAGTTCGACGATCCGACTCAGGCGGCCGGTGTCCAGCGACACCGACCCGGCGTAGGCGTCGGCGCCGCGGAGTTCGACACCACCCACCACCGACGTTCCGCCGCCGAACGGCACCACGGCGACGCCCGCGCTCGCGCACCAGTCCAGGATGTCGAGGACGTCCTGCTCGGTCCGCGGCCGCAACACCTGGTCGGGTACGTGGTCGACGCGGCCGAGCAGATTGCGCACCACATCGCGGAATGCCTGCCCATGGCCGTGTGCGACCCGGTCGCCGAGGTCTTCGGAGGCCAAGGGGGTCAACGCGTCCGGCACCCGGACGCGTGGCGGAGGCACGCTCAACGACGTCAGGTCCGGCGCCTCGTGCACGGTCAACTCGGCTTTCGGCAGCAGTGCCGCCACGCGTTCGGTCAGGATCTTCCGCTCGGTCCCGGTGACCGCGTCCTCCCGGTTGCCCCAACCCCACCATGATTTCGTCGCCATCGCCGCGCTCCGTCCGCTGAATTGACTCGATGGTAAATTACCTGACGATCAATTGGCAGCGAATGCTCGATGTCGCGGGCGGTCGACGCCGCGCCGCGACTTACCGGACGAGTGCGTTGTTCCGCGTGACGATCAACGGATCGCTCGGCGTGAAGGGCAGGTCGGGAAGTGCGTCCAGGGCGTCGCGGCGAGCACTTTCCTGGAATAGGCGCTCATCGAGGCGCGGTAGCCGATGTCCGCGGGCGTGGGTTGGTCGAAGAAGATCAGCAAGTGGATCTCGGGGGAGTCGACGACTTCGATGTGGTGCGGGTAGGCGCGCGGGACGAAGTACACCTCGCCTTCGCGCACGATGTAGGTGTCCAAGGTGCCGTCCGGATCCATGATCGTCATTCGCGCCGAGCCGCGATGGACGTAGCCCATTTCGGCGGTCACCGGATGCCAGTGCGGTTCACGCATGCCGTCTTCGCGCACCCGCAGCGAGTACATCGAGATGTCACGCAATGCGGGCCAGAACTGGGCGCGGGCGGTGCGCGCGGAACCGACCGGCGAGTCCACCGGGGCGGGCATCGCCTCGATCGCGAAGTGGTGCGGATCGCCGTAGCGGGCGGTGCACGGGATGTCGGGCTCGCCCTCGCGTCGCACGACGAGTTTCGCTGTGGTGTCGCGCCGGATCTTCGCGAAGTCCTCGGCGGGCAGGTCGTAGGTGTTGCCGAGCACCGAATCGGTCATCGCGCCGAGGCTCGCGCTGAATCCGAAGTCCTCCGGTCGTTCGTGGCGGAAGGCGAGGATGAACTCGGCCTCGGTATCGCCGACGTTCTCCACGTGATGCAGCGCGCCGGAGTCGATGTGGAACATCTCGCCCGCGCTCACCAGGAACGAGGAGAATCGGCTGCCGTCGTCCAAGACCGAGACCAGGGCCCGGCCCGCGGTGCAATAGGTGAGTTCGGCGGCGTTGGCGTGCCAGTGCGGTTCGCGGATCGCGCCGGGCGCGAGCGTCAGGCGTTTGATCGAGAGCCCGCTGAGGATCGGGAAGCTGTCGGCGGTGAGCCGGGTGAGCGAGCCGAGTTCGCTGCGGTGGATCTGCTCACCCTTCCGTAGGGAGGCCACATGGATCGATGGTGTCTGCACGGTTGCTCCTCGCTCGCGGTCGAAGGATCGGTGTTGCGCGCTCGCGCCGGTATCGGCGCATGGCAGCTCGGGGAGACCGCGCCCCATGCGTCATAGCCGAAAGCCTTGCATAGTGATTTGCGGCACAATGAATAGTGTTGATGGGTGGTGCCCAAACGAATGTTTTTCACATCACACCATGTCATAGCCCAATGCGGGTGCGGGTAATCCTAGGACCTTTACCAACCTCGGCGCGCCGATCCGATCGGTGTTCGCTAAGGTCCGTTCTGCACGCTCGGGTCATGGTTCACGCATTTGAGGCACCGCTTCTGGCTCCATAGCCGGAGCGGACGATGATCGACCAGAGAGTGAACTCGCCGCCGCATGACCCCGACACGCCGTTCCGCACGTCGCACCCAGCATTCACGAGCACGCAATCTTCTGTTCCCGCAACTGCTCACGGCCGCGGTCGACACGGCGTTCGACTCGGCGGCCCTCCGGTACAATCCCACCGGCGATCCCGTGGACCAGCGTGAGCTCAGCTACCGGGAATTGGACGAGATGTCGTCGCGATGGGCCCGCTACCTGATCGGGTTCGGCGTAGGGCCGGGAGACTTCGTCGCGGTGGCCGTCACCCGCTCGATCGAGTCGGTGCTCGCGGTGTGGGCGGTCGCGAAGACCGGTGCCACCTACGTGCCCGTCGATCCCTCCTATCCGGCGGATCGAATCGCGCACATGATCGCCGACTGTGGCGCCGTCGTCGGCCTCACCACCTCGGCGCATCGCGCGGCACTCGTCGCGCCCGGCATGACGTGGATCGAACTCGATTCCGAAGCGCACCGGGAGAAGGTCGCCGCCGCGCCCGGCCATTCGATCTGCTACCTGGACCGGCTTCGTCCCCTCACCGAACAGCACCTCGCCTACCTGATCTACACCTCCGGCTCGACGGGCAAGCCGAAAGGCGTAGCGGTCACCCATGCCGGTCTCGCGGGCCTGGTCGAGCACGAGATCGCCGCCCGGGCGGTGAGCCGGGCATCACGCGTCTCGCATCTGTGCACGCCGAGCTTCGACTTCTCGGTGATCGAGATGCTGCTCGCCTTCTCGGCGGGCGCGACGCTGGTCGTGGCGCCGCCCACGGTGTTCGGCGGCGCCGAACTGGCCGATCTGCTGCGGCGCGAGCGGGTCACGCATCTGTGCATCACCCCGGGAGCCCTGGAATCCATCGAGCCGGCCGGGCTCGACGACCTCAGGGCCATCCTGTGCGGCGGGGAGCGTGTGGGCCCCGAGCTGGCCGCACGGTGGGCGACCGGCGCCCGGTCCTTCTATATCGTCTACGGCCCCACCGAGACCACCATCTTCGCCACCGGCACCGAGGCGCTGTGTGCGGGCGGCGCGACCCATATCGGCACTCCGGTCCCGGGGCTGGGCGTCCACGTGCTGGACGCGCGGCTGCGGATGGTGCCCACCGGCGTGATCGGCGAGCTGTATCTGTCCGGACCGGCGCTGGCGCAGGGGTACCTCGGACGCCCCGGGCTGACCGCGGACCGATTCGTCGCCAATCCGTTCGCGGCGGTACCTGGCTCTCGCATGTATCGCACCGGCGATCTGGTGCGGCGCGACTCGGCGGGACACCTCGAACACCACGGGCGGGTGGACTTCCAGGTCAAGATCCGAGGGCTGCGGATCGAACTCGGCGAGATCGACAACGCGCTGACCGCCCACCCCGACGTCGACTACGCCGCGACACTCGGCACGACACTGCCGTCCGGCGCCACCGCGCTGGTCTCCTACGTGCTGCCACGAGCGGCGACCGGCCCGGACGGCAGCGTCCGGGTGGCGCTCGACACCGCCGAATTGGCCGATCTGCTGGCGAAAACCCTTCCGGCATACATGATTCCGGCCGCGATCACGGTGCTCGACGAACTCCCGCTGACACCGGTCGGCAAGCTGGATCGCGCCGCGCTGCCGGAGCCGGTGCTCAACACCAGGCAGTTCCGTGCGCCCGCCACGCCGACCGAGCATGTGGTCGCCGACGTCTTCGCCGCGCTGCTCCTCCCGCCGGGCGACTCCGAAACCGCCCGGGTCGGTGCCAACGACGACTTCTTCGAACTGGGCGGCAATTCGCTGATCGCGACGCAGGCCGCGGCGCGGCTCGGTACCACGCTGGGCGTCCGCGTTCCGGTCGCGCTGTTGTTCGAGGCCTCGGTGGTGGCGAAACTGGCCGAACGCCTGAACGAACTGGCTCGAGTCACCCACCCGGCGCCGCGACCGATGGCGCGACCGGACCGGGTGCCGCTGTCGTACGCACAGCGCCGGATGTGGTTCCTCAATCGGTTCGACCCGGCCGCGGCGAGCAACAACATCCCGCTGGCGGTGCGGTTGAGCGGACAGCTGGACGTGGACGCGCTGCGGGCGGCGATCCGAGATCTGGTCGAGCGGCACGAGGTGCTGCGGACCAGCTATCCGGAGCGCGACGGGACGGGCAGCCAGCGGGTGCACGCGCTGTCGGAGCCGGGCGCGGTGCCCGAGCTGCCGGTGCTCGACGTCGCCGAAGCCGAAGTCCTCGAGCACACGGTGGCCGCGGTGGTCGAGGGCTTCGATGTCACGGCCGCGCCGCCGCTCCGGTTGCGTCTGCTGCGTTCGAGCGAGTCCGAGCACGTGCTGGTCGGCGTGGTCCACCACATCGCCGCCGACGGCTCCTCGATGGGCCCGCTGACCGCCGATCTGATGAGCGCGTACTCGGCCAGGACCGAGGGCCACGCTCCCGCTTGGCAGCCGTTGCCCTTGCAGTACGCGGACTACACGTTGTGGCAGCGCGAGATGCTCGGCGCCGAGAGCGATCCGGACTCGACGCTCGCCCGCCAGCTCGGTTTCTGGCGGCAGCGGCTGGCGGACCTGCCGGAACGGCTGGACCTACCCGCCGACCGGCCGCGCCCCGCGGTGTTCTCCGGTCGCGGCGCCACCCACGAATTCAAGATCGACGCGGCGGTGCACGCCGCACTGGACCGGCTGGCACACCGCCACGACGCGACGTTGTTCATGGTCGCGCACGCCGCGTACACGGTCTTGCTGGCCCGGCTGTCGAACACCCGCGACATCACCGTGGGCGCGCCGGTGGCCGGTCGTGGCGAGGCCACGGTGGACGGCCTGATCGGCATGTTCGTCAACACCCTCGCGCTGCGTACCGAGATCGACCCCGGCCACAGCTTCACCGAGCTGCTCGAGCAGGTGCGCAGGCGGGATATCGAGGCCTTCGGCCACGCCGACGTGCCATTCGAACGCCTGGTGGAGGAGCTCGACCCGGTGCGGTCGAGCGCGCATCACCCGCTGTTCCAGACCATGCTGACCTTCCAGAACTTCGCGCCGACGACACTGGAACTGCCCGGGCTGCGGGTTTCCGCGGTGGACTTCGCGCTGCCGCTGGCGAAATTCGACCTCGAGCTGACCATGGTGCCGCACGAGGACGAGCGGACGCCGCTGGGCATCTCGGCCGCGTTCACCTATTCCACCGACCTGTTCGACGAGGCCACGGTGGCGGGATTCGCCCGGCGGCTGTGCGTGATCCTCGCGGCCGTCGCGGATTCGGCGGATCGGGCGGTCGGGGAGATCGACTTGCTCGATTCCGCGGAGCGCGCCGCGATCCTGGCCGGGTGGAACGACACCCGGCACCCGATCGCGGCGGGGCTGGTGCTCGACGGGTACCGGCGTGCGGTAGCCCGGCACCCGGACGAGATAGCGGTCGTCCACGCGGATACGCAGTTGACCTACCGCGAGTTCGACGAGCGGGTCAACCGGCTCGCCCGGGTACTCGCCGATCGCGGCGTCGGCGCGGAAACCCTTGTGGCGCTCGCGGTCCGGCGGTCGGTGGATCTCGTGGTCGGCATGTACGCGATCCTCACCGCCGGTGGCGCGTACGTACCGCTCGACCCCGATCACCCCGCCGAGCGGATCGCGCACGTGCTCGAGGTCGCGAAACCGGTCTGCGTGCTCACCACTTCCGCCGACGCGATCCCGATACCCGATCATGTCGCCGTCCTGTCCCTGGACGCCCTCGGCGCGGACCAGCGCTCGGGAGCTGCGATTCGTTCCGACGAACTGAGGCGGGCGGTGCTGCCGCAGCACCCCGCCTATGTGATCTTCACGTCCGGTTCGACCGGGCGTCCGAAGGGTGTGGCGGTCTCGCACGCCGCGATCGACAACCAGATCGAGTGGATGCTCGCCCAGTACCCCATGGGCCCGCGGGACGTATACCTGCAGAAGACCGCGGCGACCTTCGACGTCTCCTTGTGGGGCTACCTGATGCCGTTGCGCGCGGGCGCGAAACTCGTGCTCGCCGACCACGACGGGCATCGTGACGCCGCCTACCTCGCCGCGGCCGTCGCCGCGCACCGTGTGACGGTCACCGATTTCGTGCCCTCCATGTTGACCGAGTTCGCCGCCCATGCGACGGCGGAAAGTCTCGTGACACTGCGGGATGTGTTCGTCATCGGGGAAGCTCTGCCGCCGGAGACCGTGCGCGCGGTCCGCGCGGTCTCCGGCGCACAGGTGCACAACCTGTACGGACCCACCGAGGCGGCGGTCTCGGTGACGTACCGGCCCGCCGGAACGGGCGACGATGTGACGGTGCCGATCGGGCAGCCGCAGTGGAATACCCAGGTATACGTGCTGGATTCGCGCCTGCGGCCGGTTCCGGCCGGGGTACCGGGCGAGCTGTACCTGGCCGGCGAACAGCTGGCCCGCGGATACGTGCGGCAAGCGGCGCTGACCGCGGACCGTTTCGTCGCCAACCCGTTCGGCCGCGGAACCAGGATGTACCGCACCGGCGACCTGGCGGTCTGGCGTGCGCCTCGCGCGGACGAGCCGCAACGCCTGGAATACCTCGGGCGCACCGACTTCCAGGTGAAATTCCGCGGCCAGCGCATCGAACTCGGTGAGATCGAGACGGCGCTGCTCGCGCAGCCGTCGGTGAGCCAAGCGGTCGCGGCGGTGGTGGCATCGCCGTCGGGAGATCGGCTGGCGGCCTATGTCGTCGCGCGTCCGGGGCAGGTCATCGATCATGGCGAACTCGTTGCCGGGATGTCGGCGGTCCTGCCCGCGTACATGATCCCGTCCGCGCTGGTGGAGCTGGCGGCGCTGCCGCTGAACGCGAGCGGGAAACTCGATCGCACAGCGCTGCCCGAGCCCGCCATCGAGACCACGGCGTTCCGAGCGCCGCGCAACCCCGCCGAACAGGCCGTCGCGCAGGTGTTCGCCGAACTGCTCGGCGTCGAGCGAGCGGGCATCGACGACGACTTCTTCGCGCTCGGCGGCAATTCGCTGCTCGCCACCCGGGCCGTCGCACGGGTCAACGAGGCGCTCGGATCGCGGGTCACCGTGCGGGATCTGTTCGAGGCGCCCGCGGTGTGGGCACTCGCCGCGCGGGTGGTCGCCGGTGGGACGGGCGTGGCTCGCGCGCCCTTGGCGCGAGTGCGACGACCGGATCGCATCCCGCTGTCGCCTGCGCAGCAGCGGATGTGGTTGCTCAACCGCCTCGAGCCGGACTCGCCCGCCTACAACATGCCCTTCGCCGTCCGGCTGACCGGCACTCTCGATCTGCCCGCGCTGCGCCACGCGCTCGCCGACGTGATCGAACGGCACGAGGTGCTGCGCACCCGCTACCCGGTCGACGCCGACGGGCAGCCGTATCAGGAGATCCTTCCGACCGATGCGGTCCTTTCCGACGGCATCGTGATCGAGCACGGTGTCACGGATGCCGCGGCCATGGTGGACGCGCTGATGTCCGCGGGCTTCGACGTGACCGCGGACGCGCCCGTGCGCCTGCGGCTGTTCACCTCGGGCCCAGATCATCTGCTCGTCATCGTGACCCACCACATCTCGGCGGACGGGTCGTCGCTCGCGCCGCTGGCCCGCGACCTGGTGACCGCCTACGTGGCCAGGCTCGGCGGCGGCGAGCCGGACTGGTCGCCCCTGCCGGTGCAGTACGCCGATTACGCGATCTGGCAGCACGGCACGATCGGATCCGAGGACGACGAGGATTCCGTTGCGGCGCAACAGCTGTCGTATTGGCGCGGGCAGCTGTCCGGGCTCACCGGACCGCTGGAACTGCCAGCCGATCGCCCGCGCTCCTCGACAGCCTCGACGCGCGGCGCGTCGACCGGCTGCACGATCCCGGCGCGGGTACACGAGCGGCTGACCGGCATCGCGCGCGAGCACAACGCGACGCTGTTCATGGTGGTGCACGCGGCCCTCGCCACGCTGATCGGACGCCTCTGCGGCGCCACGGACGTCGTCATCGGGACCCCGGTGGCCGGGCGGGGCGAACATGCGCTGGACGACTTGGTCGGGATGTTCGTCAACACGCTGGCGTTGCGCGTCGACGTCGACCCCGACGTGCGGTTCCACGATCTCGTCCAGCGCTCCCGTGAAGTCGCCGTCTCGGCCTTCGCCAACGCGGATGTTCCTTTCGAGCGAGTGGTCGAGGAGGCCGATCCCGCGCGCAGCGGAGCGCGCACCTCGCTGTTTCCGGTGATGCTGTCGTTCCAGAACCTCGAGCAGCCCACCCTGGAGTTGCCGGATCTGACGGTCACCGCCGTCGACAACGGCGAGATCACGGCCAAATTCGATGTGCAAGTGGTCGTCGAGCCGCGGGCGTGCGGCGACGGCCGGACGGAATCGGCGGTGACCTTCACCTACGCCACGGACCTGTTCGACGAATCGACCGTCCGCGCCTTCGCGCGCCGGTTCGAGCGCATCGTGTCCGCGGTCGCCGAAGATCCCTCGGCGCGGGTGTGGGACATCGACATCCTCGACGAGAGCGAACACTGCCCGGCGGTCGCGCACGAGGCGCGGGCCGGGACCGAACCGGTGGCGACCCTGCCCGAGCTGATCGGCGAGCAGGCACGGCGCAGGCCGGAGGCGGAGGCCGTCCGGTTCGGTGCCACCACACTGAGTTTCGGCGCGTTGTACAAGCGCGCGAATCGAATCGCCCGCGCGCTGATCGCCGCCGGAGCGGGGCCGGAAACCCTGGTCGCCGTGGCGATCCCGCGCACCGAGGACCTACCGGTCGCGTTGCTCGGAGTGCTGGCCGCCGGTGCCGCGTACCTGCCGATCGACCTCGGCTATCCGGCGCAGCGGCTGGCGTTCGTGCTCGCCGACGCGGCACCGGTGTGCGTGCTGACCACCGCCGCCGAGCGCTCCGCCATCCCGGACACCGACCTGCCCACCGTGTTGCTGGAGCAGACGGCGGAGTTCGTCGACGATCCGATCACCGACGCCGACCGGGCGTCGCCGCTGCTGCCGGACAATCTCGCCTACGTCATCTACACGTCGGGTTCGACGGGCGTGCCGAAGGGTGTCGGCGTGACGCATCGCAATGCGGTGCGACTGTTCACCGAGGCGCGGCCGCTGTTCGAATTCGGCGAGCACGACGTCTGGACGTTGTTCCACTCCTTCGCGTTCGACTTCTCGGTGTGGGAGCTGTGGTGCGCGCTCGTGACCGGCGGCACCGTCGTCGTGGTCGACTACGCGACCTCGCGCTCACCGGAATTGTTCCGCGAGCTGCTGATTCGCGAGCAGGTGACGGTGCTGAACCAGACGCCGTCGGCATTCTGTCAACTGGTCGAAGCCGATCGGGACGCCTCGGCCGCGTCCGGCGAATTCGCGCTGCGGTATGTGATCTTCGGCGGTGAGGCGCTGGATCTGCGGCACCTGCGACGCTGGCGTGAGCGTCGTCCGGGGGAATCGCCGCGACTGGTCAACATGTACGGCATCACGGAGACCACCGTGCACGTCTCCTTCCTGGACGTCGGCGCGGAGCTGATGGAAAGCCCGGCCAGCCTGATCGGACGAGCGCTGCCCGGGCTGGACACGCACGTGCTGGACATTCGTCTGCGACCGGCGCCGGTCGGTACGCCCGGTGAGATCTATGTCGCGGGCGGTCAGCTCTCCCGCGGCTACGTGGGGCGGCCCGGGCTCACCGCGACGCGGTTCGTCGCGAATCCCTTCGGGCCGCCGGGATCGCGGATGTACCGCTCGGGTGACCTCGCGCGCTGGAACCGGTTCGGCGGCGACGCCGGCCTCGCCTACTCCGGTCGCGGCGACCAGCAGGTGCAGTTGCGCGGGTTCCGGATCGAACTCGGGGAGATCGAATCGGCGCTGGTGCGGTGTTCCGGCGTGCGTCAGGCCGTCGCGCTGGTCCGGACCGATCCGACGCTCGGTGACCAGCTCGTGGGTTATGTCCTGCCCGAACCGGGGGCGCGGCCGGACCCGGCCGAGTTGCGCGAACAGGTGGCCGAACACCTGACCGGCTACATGGTGCCCGCCGCGATCGTGGTGATCGACGCCATCCCGTTGACCCCCAACGGCAAGCTCGACAAGCGGGCGTTGCCCGCGCCGGCGTTCCGCGCGCGCGAGTTCCGCGCTGCTGTCACTCCCGTGGAGGCGACCGTCGCGGCCGCCTTCGCCGCGGTGCTCGGCGCCGAGCGCTTCGGCATGGACGACAACTTCTTCGAGCACGGCGGCAACTCACTGCTCGCCGCGAAGCTGACTCTGCGGCTGTCGTCCGCGCTGGGCACCCGGATTCCGGTGATGCGGGTGTTCACCGCGCCCACACCCGCGGAACTGGTCGCCGACCTGGCCCGCCGGGCGAGCGGCGAAGTCCAGACCGAGGCGGCCTTCGACATGCTGCTGCCGCTGCGTCCCGGCGGTTCGGCCGCGCCGCTGTTCTGTGTGCATCCCGTGTCGGGCATCTCCTGGTCGTATGCGGGCCTCGCCGCCTACCTCGACCCGGAACGGCCGCTCTACGGCCTGCAAACGCCCGTGCTGGCCGGCGATGAGGTGATGCCGGATTCGATCGAGGAATGGGCCCGCCGCTACCTCGAGCTGATCCGCGCGAAACAACCGACCGGTCCTTACCATCTGCTCGGCTGGTCCTTCGGCGGCGTCATCGCGCACGAGATGGCGGTCCAGCTGCAACGCGAAGGCGAGCGAGTCGCGCTGCTCGCGGTGATGGACAGCTACATGGCGGATCCGCCCGGCACGCCGCCGGGTGACGCGGGCCAGGTCCCGGTGGCCGAGTTGATCGGCGGCCTGCTGGGTGAGCAGGCGGGCGACCTCGGCAACGTCGCGGAGGTGGACTGGGTCGCGCTGCCGCAGAAGATGACCGAACTTCCGGAGCCGTTCGCGTCGTTCGGCTCCGACCGCGTCACCCGGATCCTGGACGCGGCGGTGCACTCGGTCGCGCTGCGCGGCGCCTACGTCCCGCCGGTGTACCGGGGAGATGTCCTCTATTTCACCGCCGCGCTCGACGATCCGACCGGCTGTGTCGGCGCGTCGATCTGGAGCGAGGTCGTCGACGGCCGCGTGCACAACCATCCTGTGTCGACGACGCACTGGCGAATGACCGTCGCGTCCGGCCTGGCCGAGATCGCCGCGGTGCTGACCCGCGCGTGGCGAGCGGGCGAGCCGGGCGGTGAGGACTCGGTCAGCCGGTGAACCAGCGGTGCAGCCGGGCCTCGGCGGCGGCGGCCTTCTCCCGGGCGAGTTCCACCGAGGGCACGCTGAACGGTGCGACCGGCGCGGGACCGGAGAGGAAATCGGCCTCGACCTTGCCGACCAGCCCGCCTCCGAACTCGATATGGCAGGTGCCCCGCCCGCGATACTGTTCCTGCGGCGCCGAGCCGCCGAACCCGGCCTCGATGCCCGCGGCGACCGTGCGGGCGGCGTCCTCGGCGAACACGCCCGCCCGCGGAACCGGCGCGTCGGCGCAGTCGCCGAGGGCGTAGACGCCCGGATACGGCGTCTCGAGGGTGTGCGGGTCCACGGCGATCCAGCCGTCGGTCCCACCCTCGGTGAGCCCCGACACCTCGACGACCGCGGGAACCCGGTGCTTCGGGATTCCGATGAACAGGTCGTAGGGCACCTCGCCGGTCCTGGTGACCGCGATGTGGCGGTCCGGGTCGAGCGCGTGCACCCGGCGCCCCGGCGAATAGTCGATGCCACGCCGCGCCAGCGCTTCGACGATGGCGGCGGAGGTTTGCGCGGACACCGGAATCGGTGCGTCCATGGGGGTGAAGAACTGCATGTGGGTACGGTTCCGGATTCCGCGCCTGGTGAGCGCTTCGTGCAGGAGCATCGCGCCTTCGTAGGGCGCGGGCGGGCACTTGAACGGGACGCTCAGCACCGCGAGGACGACGGCTCCGCCGTCGAAACCCGCCAGGCGTTCGCGCAATCGACGGGCGCCGTCGATCGAGTAGTACTCGTAGCCGTCCTCGACGAAGCCGGGGGTGGCGCCGGGATCGTAGTCGGCGCCCAGCGCGACGACGAGGATGTCGGGGTCGTACACCGCCTGGTCGGTACGGACGCGGCGTGCTCTCGGGTCGATCTCGGTGACCTCCTCCTGTCGGAATTCGACGCGCGGATGGGTGAAGCGGGAATACGGCACCCGCGCTGTCTCCGGGGGCAGGTCACGGAACAGAATGTCCAGTTTGGCGAAGCCGAAGGTGAAGGAGTCGTTTCGGTCGATGATGACGACACGGAGTTCGTCGGCCGGCGAACCCGACAGACGGGTGGCCAGCTCCAGCCCTCCGAACCCCGCACCGAGAATGAGTACGGTTCGCATACGCCGATTCTTCCCCTGGTGACGCCGCCGAGTCGAGGGTTGCTTCCAAGCCTGCCGACGGCCGAGTCCCGGTCCGGCGACGGGCGCGCCGTGGCCGGAGTGCCCTGCGTTCGGTGACCTTCGGCCATCATCTGAACCGACGCTTCGCGCGATGCTGGAGAGACGAAGCGACTCGAATGAGCATCCCCATGACAGAACTACGACCCCTCGATTCCGGCTTCATGGAACTGGAGGACTCCGACCGGCATATCAGTCTCGGCATCGGCGCGGTGGCGATCATCTCCGGTGCCCCACCGAGCAGGTCCGAGCTGAGCGGCGTAGTCGCCAAGGGCGTGCAGCGGAACGCGCGCTTGCGCCAGAAGGTGCGGCGGGCGCCGCTCGACCTGGCCACGCCGGTGTGGGAGGACGACCCCAATTTCGATCTCGCACACCATATTCGGTGGACCGCACTGCCCGCGCCGGGTGACGAGGCCGCGTTGTGCGAATTGGTGGCGACGGAACTCGAGGAGCGACTCGATCGCGACCATCCGCTGTGGCAGTGCGTCGTCGTCGAACACCTCGCGGCGGACCGCTGGGCACTGCTGGTCAAAGCGCATCACAGTCTGGTGGACGGCGTATCCGGCATCTCGGTGTTTCGAAGTTTCTGCGATGCCGTGGCCGAGGAGCCGAACGATCCGGTGACCGAGCCACCGAGCCGTACCGAGGTGCGCCGGCCGGATCTGGTTCGAGAACTGTCGCGGCTACCCGTCGTCGTGCCGCGGTCGGTGGTCGCCATGACGCGCGGTCTGGCGCCGCTGCTGTCCGCCGTCGTGTCGCCGGCCACCGAGTGCTCGCTGAACGGCCCCATCGGACGCCAGCGCCGGTATGTCGTGGCCCGGGCCGCCCTGTCGGATGTCCATGAGATCGGCGCGGTGTTCGGCGTCACGGTCAACGATGTCGTCCTTGCCGCGGTCGCCGCCGCTTATCGTGAACTGTTGGTCGGCCGCGACGAACGGCCGTCTCCGGACAAACTGCGTATCCTCGTCCCGATCTCCATGCGCTCCGAACAAGCGAAATACACACTGGACAACCGAGTTTCGGCGGTGCTGCCGTTCCTGCCGATCGAGGTCGCCGACCCGGTGGAGCGGCTGAGGGCGATCCGGGAACGGATGAACCGGCACAAGTCGGGAGGCGAAGCGCAGGCGGAGAAATCGGTGCTCGCGCTGGCGGGCTTGCTGCCGTTCGCGCCCCTGGCGTGGAGTCTTCGTCTGCTGGCACGGTTTCCGCAACGAACCGTGGGGGCGCTGGTGACGAATGTGCCCGGCCCGCGTGAACAGCTGACCGTGCGCGGGCGTGTGGTGTCGGAACTTCTGCCTGCCATGCCGATCGCCATGCGGTTGCGCACGGCGGTCGCGGTCCTCAGTTACGCGGGCCACCTGACCTTCGGTATCACCGGAGACTATGACACCGCTCCCGATATCGCCGTGCTCGCCGAAGGCATCGAGCGGGAGATCCGGCGGCTGCGGGAGCGGGCCGGGATCCGGCGAGCGTCCCGGCCCGAGGAGATCCGACCGTGACGCGCCTTCACGGCGGTGCGGCCCGAGCCGCCGGGACCGGCTGCGCGAAGAGGACGGATCGGGGACTTTCTGCCCTGTCCGGCAGTAGGACTCGGTGATGATATGGGAGGCCGTGGTGTCGAGTGAAGACCGGAGAGCGAGGTTGTTGCCAGGTGGATGCACGCGCGATGTGCCCCGGCCCGAGATCATGATCGCCTCGAACGGCCGTGTCGCTGACCGCGGCGTAGCGGGCCGCACAATGGTCGAGATCGACCGCGAGGAGGCGCTGCGGCTGCTGGCCGGCGTCGCCTACGGACGCGTGGTGTTCACTCGCGACGCACTGCCCGCGATTCGCCCGGTCAACCATTTCGTCGACGGCGGTGTGGTCATCGTGCGTACCCGGGTCACCTCACGGCTCACCGACACCGTTCGTGCCGATCCGTCCGTCGTCGTGGCGTACGAGGCCGACGACATCGACGCGGTGAGCCATGTGGGCTGGTCGGTCGTCGTGACCGGTCTCGCGCGTACGGTCACCGACCCCGAACGGATCGCGCGCTATACGCGGCTGCTGCGCCCGTGGGCCGATGGGCTCATGGACACCGTCATCGCTATCGAACCCACGATCGTGACCGGTGTCAGACTGCTCGGCGAGCAGGGATAGGTCGCCGTAGCGAAGCGCAACGGGTCGGTGACCCGAAGCCGGTCACCGCGAGCAATTGCGGGTCCGCGGTGGACGTCTGTGATCAAATGAGGTGGATGTTGCGGCGTTCCCTTCCGACCTTCGGCGGTCGTCCGACGGCGGGGGCGCGTGGCCGATTCGGCCACCGGACCAGAACACCAGGCAGGTGGCCCGGCAAGTCGCCCGCCGACAGATCGCCGACGCCAGGGCGCTGCTCGGTTCCGGCACGGCGACCGCCGCCGTAGCCGAGTGGCTCGGGCCCCGGCTCTCGGCCGAGACCGGGACGGAACCGAGACATGAGCATCAAGAGTTCTTCGGTATCGCAGGCCAGGCCGAACTCCGTTCTGGTACTGGGTGTACTGGCCGCGGGCCAATTCCTGATGACGCTCGACAGCTCGGTGATGAACGTGTCGATGGCGACCGTGGCCCAGGACGTCGGTACGACGATCACCGGAATCCAAACCGCGATCACCCTCTACACGTTGGTGATGGCGACGCTGATGCTGACCGGCGGGAAGGTGGGCTCCATCCTGGGCCGTCGCCGGGCGTTCGGCCTCGGGCTGGTGATCTACGGCGCCGGTTCCTGCACCACCGGCCTGGCGCCGAATCTGCCGGTTCTGCTGTTGGGTTGGTCGCTGCTCGAGGGGATCGGAGCGGCTCTGATCATGCCCGCGATCGTGTCCCTGGTCGCGGCGAACTTCGCGCCGGAACGCCGCGCGGCGGCCTATGGATTGGTGGCGGCGGCCGGCGCGATGGCGGTCGCGGTGGGGCCGCTGCTCGGCGGCGCGGTGACGACATACGCGTCCTGGCGGTACGTGTTCTTCGGCGAGGTCGTCATCGTCGTACTGATCCTGCTGGTGCTCCGCAGGATCGAGGACGCCCCCGCGGAGCAGGTACGGCTCGATCTGGTGGGCTCGCTGCTGTCGGTGGCCGGGCTCGGCATGGTCGTCTTCGGCGTCCTGCGGTCGAGCACGTGGGGCTGGGTGCGGGTGAAGCCGGGCGGTCCCGCCGTGCTCGGGCTCTCCCCGGTCATCTGGCTGCTGATCGCCGGACTGCTGGTCTCGTACCTGTTCCTGCGGTGGCAGACCCATCTGGTCGACACGGGCCGGGAGCCGCTCGTCGATCCGGGATTGCTGCGTAATCGGCAGCTCACCGGCGGCCTGAGCATGTTCTTCGCTCAGTTCACGGTGCAGGCGGGGGTGTTCTTCGCGGTTCCGCTGTTCCTGTCGGTGGTGCTCGAACTCAGCGCCGTGGAAACGGGCGTGCGGATCCTGCCGCTGTCGGTGGCGCTGGTTCTGGCGGCGACGGCGATTCCGAAGTTCCGGCCGCGGGCGAACCCGCGGCGGGTGGTACGGCTGGGGCTGGGCTCGATGATCACCGGCATCCTGATTCTGGTCGCCGGGATGGACCCCGGAGCGAACGCCGGGGTGGTCTCGATTCCGATGCTGCTGATGGGACTCGGACTGGGCGCTCTGGCCTCGCAGTTGGGGGCTGTCACCGTCTCGTCGGTGCCCGATGCGCAGAGCGGCGCGGTCGGCGGGCTGCAGAACACCGTGACCAATCTCGGCGCATCGCTCGGCACCGCCTTGATCGGCTCGGTGCTGATCGCGACCCTGACCTCGTCGGTCGTCGCGGGCATCGAAAGCGATCCCGCGGTTCCCGCGTCGGTGCAGCAGCGGGCGACCACCGAACTCGCGGGCGGCGTGCCGTTCCTGTCCAACACCCAACTCGAGGATGCCCTCCATGCCGCCGGAGTGCAGCAGTCCACCGCGGACGCCGTCATAGCCGTCAACACCGAGGCGCGGCTGGAAGCCTTGCGGGTGGCGTTGGCCGTGACTGCCCTGCTCGCCATCGCGCCGCTGTTCGCCACCGGCAGGTTGCCACTGCGGCCGGCCGCGCGGAGCCGGGATGACCCGGCCGAGACCGACGAATCGTAGAAGCAGCCTTCGGCAGAGGTCCGACGGCCCGCCCGGTGAATGACCTTCGTCTCTGCCGCCTTCGTGGGGGACGCGAGATGCTCGATGCCGATGGCAGCGGCGGCGCGGACGACCGAGGGGATGCCTGCGGCGCCGCTCTCGACGGAGGGAATCTTCATGACCACCGAAAGCACCTCGCGCGAAACGAATCTCGCCTTTCCCATCTTGGCGGCCGTCGACGGCTCGGCCAGCTCGTACCAGGCGGTCGCTTGGGCGGCGGTCGAAGCCGCGCTGCATCACCGCTCGCTGCACATCGTCACTTCGATGGCGATCCAGACCGGTTTCGGCCCCGAGATGTCGCTCGGAGAAGCCGATCTGGAATGGTTGCGCGCCGACGGCGAGCGCATCCTCACGGAGGCGGCGCGGGTGGCGCGCACGGCGGTGCCGGGCGCCGAACCCGCCATCACCACCGAGGTGACTTTCGAACTGATCATTCCCATGCTCATCGAAAGGTCCGCGCGAGCGTGGATGCTGGTGGTGGGCAGTCGCGGGATGGGTGCTTTCCAGCGGGGACTGCTCGGCTCGGTGAGCACCGCGGCCACCCATCACGCGCGGTGCCCGGTCGCGGTGGTCCATGGCATCGCGGCGATCGACGCCGTGTCGGCCCGGCAGCCCGTGCTGGTGGGCGTCGATGGGACCGACAACAGTGTGGCCGCCGTCGAACTGGCGTTCGAGGAGGCGTCACGCCGAAAGGTCGACGTGGTCGCGCTGCACGCGTGGAGCGACACCAGCGGTCCGGACGCACCGGTCCGCGGCTGGGACGGCGCCCGCGAGTCGGCGGAGGCGGTGCTGGCCGAGAGTCTGGCCGGTTGGGCCGATCGCTACCCGGACGTCGCGGTACGTCGCGTCGTCGCGGCGGGCCGGCCAGGCCGATCGTTGCTGGACGAGTCGGCGAACGCACAGTTGGTTGTGGTCGGAAGTCACGGCAGAGGAGGGTTCGCCAGCATGCTGCTGGGCTCGACGAGCAACACCCTGCTGCACTCGGTAGAGGTGCCTTTGATCGTCGTTCGAACGCGGTGAAGCTCGTTTGCGAGCCGCGATGACCAGCCCTGACCGCGCGTCGGTCGCGGTGCTGTCTCTGTTGGGTCAATCCGGTGTGCCCATCGCTTGCCCGTGGTTGTCTGGATACCTCACTGCGACATCATGGCGATCGGGGCCTCGTGCCCGCTCACGTCCGGATCGGGCGCTGGAGAACCTGCCATGCGGTCCCAGCCGAGAAAGGACCAGCGGGACATGGCAACGACGGAATCAGCGCGGGACCGCGTACGTCAGGCCGACTCGGAGAGGCGACCGGTCTGGTACGCGCAGGACGCGGACGCGGTGCTGGCGGCTCTCGGCTCGGACCGGCAGTCCGGCCTGACCGCACTCGACGTCGAGGAACGGCGAAAGCGATACGGGCCCAACGAGCTCGCCGCGGAACCCGCGCCGTCGGTCTGGGCGATGGCGTTGCTGCAGTCGAAGGATCCGATGAACCTGATGCTGCTGGTGGTCACGGTGGTCAGCGTGATCATCGGCGAGATTCCGACGGCGATCGTGGTCGGGGTGCTGGTCGGGCTCAATGTCGTGCTGGGTACCCAGCAGGAGGTCAAGGCGCGGGCCAGCGTCGACGCGCTGGCGAAGATGCAGACGCCGCAGGCGCGGGTTGTGCGCGACGGGTCGCTGACGCGCTGTGCCGCGACCGAGCTCGTGCCGGGCGACATCGTCGAACTGGAGGCAGGCGACATCGTCCCCGCGGACGGCAGGCTGTTGAAATCCACCACCCTCGAGACCCAGGAAGCGGCGCTGACGGGGGAGAGCGCGCCCGTCGCCAAGGACGCCCACACGCTCGGCGCCGCCGACGTCGCCCTGGGCGACCGGGCCGACATGGTCTTCCAGAACACATCGGTGACGCGCGGCACCGCCGCCATGGTGGTCACCGAGACCGGCTCGGACACCGAGATGGGCCGGATCGCGTCGATGCTCTCGGCGGTCGCCCCGAGCAAGTCGCCGTTGCAACGGGAGCTGGATGCGCTGACGAAGGTGCTGGGCGCGATCGCCTGGATGGCGGTGGCGATCATCGTGATCATCGGGGCGATCCGCGGGCAGAGCATCACGGCGGTGCTGTTGCTCGGGATCTCGATGGGCGTGTCGGCGATCCCGACCGGCTTGCCCACATTCGTGCAGGCGATGCTGGCCTACGGGGCGCGCCGGCTGGCCGAGGCCAAGGCCGTCGTCAAGAACCTCACGGATGTCGAGACACTCGGCGCGACGAGCGCCATCAACTCCGACAAGACCGGCACGCTGACGATGAACCAGATGACGGTGCGGTCGCTGTACTTCCACGGCCGGTGGTACACCGTCGAGGGCCAAGGGTACGACAAGTCCGGGGCGATCACCCACGCCGCCGGGCAGGCGGCGCCGGATTTCACCCTGCTGGCCTACGGGCTGTGCCTGGACAGCGACGCCACCGTCGCCGACAGCGGGGAGGTCGTGGGCGATCCGACCGAGGCGGCGCTGGTGGTGCTGGCGGCCAAGCTCGGCGTCGACGCACCCCTGACCCGCCGAACCTACCCCCGGGTCGCCGAAGTGCCGTTCGATTCGGCCTACAAATTCATGGCGACGTTCCACCACCTGGAAGTCGACGGGAGCACCCGCTTCGTCGAATTGGTCAAAGGCGGGCCCGACGTCGTCCTGGACCGGTGCGCGACCGCGTACCGTCCGGGCAGGCGAGCCGTGCCGATCGACGACATGCGGCACGAGATCGCGGCCGCGAATCGCGCCATGTCGGAGAAGGGGTTGCGCGTGCTGGCCTTCGCCGCACGCTTGCTCGACGAGCAGGAGGAAGCCGCCGTTGCCGACCCGATGTCGTTCGTCGGGGAACTCACCTTCGTCGGCATGGTCGGGATCATCGATCCGCTGCGGCGCGAGGCGATCGAGGCGGTGCGCACCGCGCGTGCGGCCGGCATCGAGGTCCGCATGATCACCGGAGATCACGCGATCACCGCGTCCGCGATCGGGGCCGAACTCGGCCTCGGGCCCGGTGCGATCGGCGGCGGCGAACTCCAGGCGATGACCGACGAGCAGTTGTCGGCGGCCCTGCCGAATCTGCACGTGTTCGGGCGGGTCACCCCGCAGGACAAACTGCGGCTGGCCGACCTGATGCAGCGCGGCGGTGACGTGGTGGCCATGACCGGCGACGCGGTCAACGACGCCGCCGCGCTGAAGAAGGCCGATATCGGCGTGGCGATGGGATCGGGCAGCGAAGTCACCAAGCAGGCGGGCAAGATGGTGCTCACCGACGACAACTTCGGGACCCTGATCACCGCGATCCGGCTGGGGCGCGGCATCTACGACAAGATCGTGTCCTATATCCGCTATCAGATGTCCAAGCTGTTCGCGCTGGTGGCGCTGTTCCTCGTCGCCAGCGTCTTCGACATCAACGACGGGGTCGCGCTGACCCCGCTCATGGTGCTGTTCCAGCACTTCTTCATCACCCTGTTCCCGGTCGCCGTGATCATGCTGGATCCGCCGCCGCCGGACCTGATGAACAAGCCGCCCCGCGACCCGGCGAAGCCGATCGCGAACCGGAATTCGTTCGTGCAGTGGCTGGCCTACGGTGCTCTGCAACTGGCCGTGACGCTCGCCGCGATGCTCCTCGCGCCGGGGGAGATGAGCACGACTACGGCGAGTGTCCCGATGACCATGGCGTTCGTGGTGCTGTCGTTCGGTTCCATCCTGAGCGGCCTGGTCATGCGCCGCGACCCGGAGTCCGGCGTCACCGCACCGGTTCTCGGCGCGGTGAAGATCCTGTCGATTCCGGTCGTGGTCACCGTGTTCGCGGTCGAGATCGGCTTCCTGCAGGATCTGCTGATGACGAGGTCGCTGACGGGTGGTCAGTGGCTGGCCTGCCTGGGCTGGTCGCTCGTGGTCCCGATCGTCATCGAAGCAGAGAAGGCGGTGCGACGTCGGCGTCGATCCGGCGCGCCCGCGCCGATCCCCACAATGGCGGCGGTCGGTCCGGGACGGGCGAGTGAACGAGCGGTGCTGCCGGACATCGCGTCGTCCCGGTGATTGTCCATACGCCGGGTCCTGGCGTGCGGCAGGCGACACCACGCCAATTTGCCGAACTCTCCTACCAAGAATTTTTGCGGCCGTATCCGGTGGACCAGCACACGGCTGCGGCGCCGCCCCGATTCCCTTGCGGGCAAAATGTCTTCAGCGTTGTGCCGGTGTGCGTCCGGCGCGGCGGTCGTGCCGATTGCACCGGCATGGTCGCCGATCGCCGGTGCCTGCCCGGCCTGCCATCGGCCGTTCGAATCCGCGGCCTGACCGGGACGATGTCGCCGTGGGCGCTGATCGACCGCCGTCCGGCCGTGCGTGAAAGCGTCGTGGACGCTGAACTTCTCGGGGGGACCGCCTCTGTCCGGCAGCGATCTTCGGCGCACCCGGAAGCGTGGAAACAATTCATCGCCCGATATGAGCGCGCTGCCGAACGGAAGTATGTGCTGCGAGACGGTACCCGGGACAGATTGTTCGGGTGTAGCGGAATGGGCACTCATATGGAATTGTCGGCACGCCGCGTCGATTGATGGAAGTGGTGTCTATTGGCGATCACAAGTGAGATTGCCAGTTTATTGCTATAACCGCCTACCGGTAATTCATTGTCGATCGAAGGCATAGGAGGGGAGGTACTGCGGCCCCTCGCTCGGCCGTCTGGGCGGCCGCGGACATACCGGCTTGATTCCGCCCCTGACCCGGCATGTACTATGCCCGATCGCAGGTGTCTCTCCTCGGTTACATGGCCCTGAACCAGGATCTTCTTCGGGGATGCGCGATCGAAGTAGCGGCGCCGTCCGAGATGTGCCACGGGTCCGCGTCGCTGGAATCGGGATCCGAAACACCGGCTTCCGTGCGGGGTCGAGAGGTTTGATACGACTAGACTCAGCCAGGCTGCTGTCAGATAGCTTGTCCCACCAGAGTGTCGATGCTCCACCACAGATTCAAAAGTTCTGTTTTCAGATTTTGAGACGACTGGAAATGCCGACAAACAGGAGGTGTGGGAGCCGCCGTAGCGGCCACAATGGTGTCCGATTCGGATGCCGGGAACCGGCTGATCGAGCTACACGCGAAACCTGAACGGCGCGGCGAACAGCAGGGGTACGCCGCTTCTCAGTAGACCAAGTGCATATGTAAGCCAGATTTCGGACGCGGTGAGCCTGCGTGGTTCCGCCATGCCTTCGCGCGTCCGGGTAGGAATAAGGGGTCATGCGATGCATCTGAAGTCAGACGGAACCGCCGATGGCGAACCGGGATTGATTCCGCTCTCGAGCGCGCAGTACGGCATGTGGCTCGCGGATCATGTGCCCGGTGGACCGGCTGTCAACATCGCACACTACGTCGAGATCGATGGCCCGGTGGACCACGACGCGTTCACCCGCGCGGTGAACGACGGCGGTCACGAAACCGAGTCCCTCGTGGTGCGGGTGATCGAATCCGACGGACGCCCTTATCAATTCGTGGACCGCGGCATCATCTACGACGAGCCGGTGCTGGATTTCAGCGATGCGGAGGATCCGGTCGCGGCGGCGATGGAGTGGATGCGCCGCGACTACAACACGAAGGCGGTCGATCTCAGTCGCGACCGGCTCACCCGGACCAGGCTGATCCGGGTCGGCGAGGACCACTACTTCTGGTACGGCCGCGCGCATCATCTGGTGGTCGACGGGTACGGCGCCTTCAACAGTCTCACCCGAATGGCCGAGCACTACAACGCGCAGCTGGAAGGCAGGCCACCGACGCGGCTGGACGCGGCGAGTCTGCACGACATCGTCGAAGCGGAGCGCGTCTATCGAGCCGGCTCGCGGTACCAGGCGGACAAAAAGTATTGGCTGGCCAAGGTTTCCGATCTGCCGACACCGGTGAGCCTGTCCGGCCGAACGGCACGTTCCGGCAAGGTGGACCGCGTCGCAGGCCTGCAGCTCCCGGCGCACCTGTCCGACCGGCTCGACCGCTTCGCCGATGAGGTGAACGCATCCGCCGCGCAGGTGGTGATAGCGGCGTTCGCGGCGTTTCTCGCCCGGATGACCGGCACCGAGGATGTCGCGCTGTCGCTTCCGGTGACCGCCCGGGTGACCAAGCGCCTGCGCAACTCCGCCGCGATGTTGGCCAACATGGTGCCGATTCGTTTCGCCGTGCGCCATTCGACCACCGTGGAGGAGCTGGTCCGCGCCTCGGTGTCGGAGCTCGTCTCGGCCATGCGCCACCAGCTGTACCGGTTCGAGGATCTGCGCCGCGACTCGGCCGCGATCGATTCGTCGGCGAACTCGTTCGGCCCGATCGTGAACATCTTGTTCTTCGACTCGGAGATTCGCCTCGGCTCGGCCGTCGGCCGCTACCGCGCGCTGACCTCGGGCGCGCTCGACGATCTGCAGCTCAACCTGTACCGCTCGGGCGCGGACGCGCCGCTGCTCATCGAGTTGCACGGCAATCCGAACCTCTACGGGCAGAACGAACTCGAGTCGCACGCCGACCGGTTCCTGGATTTCCTGCAGCGGATGATGGACTCGTCCCTGGACACCCGCATCGGTGACATCCAGCTGGTCGGCCCCGCCGAGGAATTGCGCATAGTCGAGGAACTCGCCGGTCGCGACGGTGAATCCCCTTCGGCCACACTGGTGGATCTGCTGACCCGGCAAGCGGCGGCGACTCCGTCCGCGGTGGCCGTGACGTCCGAGGCGACCACTCTCACCTACCGCGAGCTCGACGAACGATCCACCCGGTTCGCCCGCGGGCTCATCGCACTCGGCGCGGGACCGGAAGCACTGGCGGCCATCGCGATGCCACGCGACGCCGACCTGATCGTCGCCGTGCTCGGCGTGCTGAAATCGGGCGCGGGGTACCTTCCGCTGGACACCGCCCATCCGGCCGAGCGGCTCGAATACGTACTGGACGACGCGAACCCGATCGCCGTGGTGACCACGCGGGGCATGCGCGAGCACGTGCCGGGCGATCCCGGCCGCGTCGTGCTGTTCGACGACGTTCTCGCCGCGGAGCAGGCCGCCGACCCGATCACCGATGCCGATCGGACCGGCCCGTTGCTTCCCGATCACCTCGCCTATGTCATCTACACCTCCGGGTCGACCGGCCGACCGAAGGGCGTATCGATCACGCACCGTGCCGTGTCCACCTACCTGGTGAACTCGTGCGCGGAGATCGGGATTCGATCCGACGACGTCTGGACGCTGTTCCACTCCTTCGCCTTCGACTACTCGGTCTGGGAGATCTTCGGCGCGCTGGTCACCGGCGGCCGGATCGTGGTCGTGGACAGCCTCACCACCCGTTCGCCGGACGACGTGGTGCGCCTGGCGGCGCGGGAGAAGGTCACCGTCTTCAGCCAGACGCCGTCGGCGTTCTATCAGTTCGCGGCCGCGCGCCAGCGGTACGCGCACGCGGGAGAGCCGGAAGGCGAACTGTCGCTGCGGCTGGTCGTCTTGTCCGGCGAAGCTCTCGATCCCGCCGGGCTGGCCGACTGGTACGAGCACAACCCGGACCTGCCGGTGCTGGCCAACAGTTACGGCATCACCGAGACCACCGTCTTCGTCACCTACACCGCCCTCACGCCGGACGTCGCGGTCCCGGGCGCGCCGAGCACGGTCGGCCCGGCATTGCCAGGCCTGCGAACCTATGTCCTGGACGAGCGGTTGCGTCCGTGCCCGCTCGGCGCATGGGGCGAGATCTACGTCGCGGGAACGCAGCTGGCTCGCGGCTATCTCAACCGACCGGCGTTGAGCGCGGGACGTTTCGTCGCCGACCCCTTCGGCGGTGCGGGCAGGCGTCTCTACCGCAGCGGCGACGTGGCGCGCTGGAATCACCGGGGCGAACTGGAGTATCGCGGCCGCGCCGACCAGCAGGTGCAGTTGCGCGGGTTCCGGATCGAGCTGGACGAGATCCGCAACGCCCTGCTGGCCCACGACAGCGTCGCCGCGGCGGTCGTCGTGGTGCATCTGCCCGGCACGGAGGCTGCCCGGCTGGTCGGGTACGTCGTACCCGCCGTCGGCGCCACCTGCGAGCCGGACGACTTGCGCACCCACGTCGGCGGGATGCTGCCGGAGTACATGGTGCCGTCGAGCGTCGTCGTGATCGACGCGGTGCCGCTGACCGTGAACGGCAAAGTTGATCACCGGGCACTGCCCGAGCCGGTGTTCGATTCGGCCGCGGCCTACGTCGCTCCCCGCACGGTCGTCGAGGAGTCGATCGCGGACGTCTTCGCCGAGGTGCTCGGCACCGACCGGGTGGGCGTGTTCGACAGCTTCTTCGACCTCGGCGGCAACTCGATCACCGCGACCAGCGCGGCGGTGCGTATCGCGGAAGCGACCCGGTGCGATGTGTCGGTGCGCGACCTGTTCGTCAAGCAGACCATCGCGGAACTCGCCGCGCACATCGAGGACGGACACCGTTCCGGCAGGCCCGTGCTGCGGGCGGCGGGCAGACCCGATCCCATTCCGCTCGCGCCGGCGCAGAACAGGATGTGGCTGGTCAACCAGACCGACCCTACCTCGGCCGCCTACAACATTCCGCTGATCGTCCAGCTCACCGGACGTCTCGACGCGGCGGCGCTGCGTGCCGCGCTGACCGACGTGATCGATCGGCACGAATCGCTGCGCACCGTCTACCCCGCGGTGAACGGCGAAGGGACACAAGTAATTCTGCCTGCCGACGAGGTTGTCGCTGGGCTCGACCTGACGCCGCGGCCGACCGACCCGGACGAGATCGAGGGCCGAATCCGCGACCTGGTTTCGGTCGGGACCGATCTGCGCGAACGCGCTCCGATCCGGGTGGCGCTGCTCGCGACCGCCGACCGCACGCGGCATGTCCTGGCGGTGGTCCTGCACCACATCTGCTGCGACGGATCGTCGCTGCGGCCCCTCGCGGCGGATGTCGCCGTCGCCTACGAGGCGAGGGCGCAGAAGAAGATCCCGGACTGGGAACCGCTGAGCGTCCAGTACGCCGACTACAGCGTCTGGCATCGCAGCCTGCTCGGCGACCCGGACGACCCGGATTCCCGGGCGGCCCGCCAATTGCGGTACTGGTCGCAGCGTTTGGCGGGGATGCCGCCGGTCCTGGAGCTGCCGGCCGACCGGCCGCGTCCGGCCCGCCGGACCATGCGCGGCGACGTCGCGGACACGGTGATCCCCGCGGAGACCTTCGCCGGAATCGAGCGGCTGGCGCGCGCGGCCAACGTCACGACGTTCATGGTCGTCCACGCCGCCCTGGCCGTGCTGCTGGCGCGGATGTCGGGCTCGGCGGACATCACCATCGGCACGCCGGTCGCCGGTCGCGGCGAACGCGCGCTCGAGCCGCTCATCGGCATGTTCGTCAACACCGTGCCATTGCGTACCGAGGTGTCCGCCGAGGAGTCGTTCACCGAGTTCCTCACACGGGTCAAGGGCATCGACGTCGACGCCTTCGCCAACAGCGACCTGCCCTACGAACGTGTCGTGGACGAACTGCATCCGAAGCGGTCCCCGGCGTACGCGCCGCTGTGCCAGGTGTATCTCGCGTTCGAGAACATGGACCGGGCGAACTTGGAGCTGTCCGAGCTCACCGTCGAGCTGCTGGACCCCGGCGCCGAACCGGCGAAGGTGGACATCATCGTCACCGTCGCCGAGAACACCGCCGCGGGCGGCGATGTCGCGCTGCGCGTCAACTACGCGACAGACCTGTTCGATCGGGAGACCGTCGAAGAGCTCGCCGAACGACTGAATCGGGTGCTCGACGCGTTCGTGGCGAATCCACGGGCCCGAGTCGGCGACGTGGATTTGTTGTCGGGAGTCGAGCGTCTGGGATTGGTCCCTGCCTCCGGTGGTCGTGCCGAGCCGCCCCGGGTGCTGGCGGATGTGTTGCTGGTGGGTGAACGCACCGCGCCTGCCGTGGTGGCGGGGGATCGCGTGCTCTCCTACGGGGAGTTGGACGACTGGTCGAATCGTCTCGCACGGGTCCTGATCGACTGGGGGGTGGGGCCGGGGGATCAGGTCGCGCTGGCCATGGGGCGGTCGGTCGAGTTCGTGGTCGGTGTGTGGGCGGTGGCGCGGGCAGGCGCCGCGTTCGTGCCGGTCGATCCGCGCTATCCGAGCGAGCGGGTCGCGCACCTGGTCGCGGACGCGAATATCGAGGTCGGGCTCACCGTCGAGGCGTCGTGCGGCATGCTTCCCGGTCACGTGCGGCAATTGGTTCTCGACCATCCTGGCACCGAGGCGTTCCTCGCGGCGCAGTCCCCGGCTGTGGTGACCGACGCGGAACGGGTGCGGGCCTGCCGTGTGGCCGACGCGGCCTACGTGGTGTACACCTCGGGCTCGACCGGCAGGCCGAAAGGCGTGGCGGTCACTCACGAGGGCTTGGCGAATTTCGCGATCGAGCAGCGCGAGCGGTATCGGGTGGATCGCAGGTCACGCGTGTTGCAGGTGGCGGCGCCCGGCTTCGACGCGGTGATGCTCGAGTTGCTCATGGCGCACGCCAACGGCGCGGTGCTGGTCGTCTCGCCGCCGGAGGTGTTCGCCGGGGCGCAGCTGGCGGAATTGATTCGCGCACAAGAGGTCTCGCACGCGTTCGTGACGCCCAGCGTGCTGGCGACGATGTCGCCCGCCGGACTCGATTCGCTGCGGGTGCTGGTGGCGGGCGGAGAAGCGGTATCGGCCGAGACGGTTTCGGTATGGGCGCCGGGGCGTCGGCTGCACAACGGGTACGGGCCGACCGAGACCACGATCATGGTGGCGATCAGCGATCCGCTGTGCGTCGGCGACCCGGTGACCATCGGCGGCCCGATCCGCGGCGTCGACGCGGTGGTTCTCGACGAGCGGTTGCGGCCCGTCCCGGTCGGGGTGACCGGACAGCTGTACGTCTCGGGCGTGCAGCTGTCGCGCGGGTACCTCAATCGTCCCGCCTCGACCGCCGCCACGTTCGTCGCCAACCCGTACGGTCCCGCGGGCACCCGCATGTACGGCACCGGTGACCTGGCGCGCTGGACCGCCGACCACACCTTGGAGTACCTGGGGCGCACCGACTTCCAGGTCAAGATCCGCGGACAGCGCATCGAACCGGGCGAGATCGAAGCCGTCCTCGCCGGGCACCCCACCGTCGCGGCAGCCGTCGTGGTGGGCGTGCACGCCGAGACCGGGTCGCGCCTGGCGGCGTACGTGGTGCCCGCCGACGGCGTGGTCGATACCGCGGAACTGACCAGGTATGCCGCGCAACGCCTGCCGTCGCACATGGTGCCGGACACGGTCATGGTGCTCGACACGCTCCCACTGTCGTCGGTGGGCAAAGTCGATCGCGCCGCCCTGCCGGAACCGGAATTCGCCCCCGCCGTGGAGTTCGTCGCGCCGCGCAACGCCACCGAGCAGATCGTGGCCGACATCTGCGCGGGCGTGCTGGGCGTCGAACGCGTCGGCGTGCTCGACGGTTTCTTCGATCTCGGCGGCAACTCGCTGTCGGCCACCCGCGCGGCCGCGCAGCTCAGCGGTGCGTTCGGCGTCGAGGTGCCGCTGCGCGCGATCTTCGAGACGCCGACCATCGGGGCGCTGGCGGAGCGCCTGCGCAGTGCCGACGCGGCGACCAGGGCGCCGCTGGTGCCGCAGGAGCGCCCGGACCGGATCCCGCTCTCACCCGCCCAGGCCAGGATGTGGTTTCTCAACCAGTTCGACACGAGCTCACCGGTGTACAACATCCCGCTGGTCGTGCGGATGTCGGGAGACCTCGACGTGGCCGCGATGCACGCGGCGATCGCGGATGTGCTCGAACGGCACGAGGCGCTGCGCACGGTGTACCCCGACAGCGACAGCGGGCCGCACCAGATGATCGTGTCGGTGCCGACGGCGCTGCCGCCGCTGACGCCGGTGGCGGTCGCGGACGGTGCGGTCGAGGCGCGCGTCGCCGCCGAGGTCGCTGTGGGCTTCGACGTCACCACCGAGGTTCCGTTCCGGGTCGCGTTGTTGCGCAGCGCGGCCGACGAGCATGCCTTGGTGCTCGTGGTCCATCACATCAGCTTCGACGGGTCCTCGCTCGCGCCGCTGGCCGCGGACCTGATGGCCGCTTACCGTGCCCGGGTCGGGAACGAAGCGCCGCAGTGGGCCCCGTTGCCGGTGCAGTACGCGGATTACGCGCTGTGGCAACGGAAGCTGCTCGGCAGCGAGGACGATCCGCACAGTCCGACCGTCGCCCAGACCCGGTACTGGATCGCGGCTCTCGCCGATCTGCCCGAGGTACTGGATCTGCCCACCGACCGTACGCGGCCCGCGAAGCAGTCGTTCCGGGGCGCGACGGTCTCGGCCACCCTTCCCGCGGATCTGCATCGCGAGGTGATCGCGCTGGCCCGCAGCCACGACGCGACGGTCTTCATGGTGATGCACGCGGCCTACGCGGCACTGCTGGCGCGGTTGTCCGGTACCGGGGACATCGCGGTCGGCACACCGATCGCCGGTCGTGGCGAGCCGGGATTGGACGGCCTGGTCGGGATGTTCGTCAACACGCTGGTGTTGCGGACGTACATCGAACCCGGCGCGTCCTTCGTCCGGATCCTGGACCAGGTCCGGGCCACCGACCTGGCCGCCTTCGAGAACGCCGACATCCCGTTCGAGCGTCTGGTCGAGGTGCTGAATCCGCCGCGCTCGACGGCACACGCGCCGTTGACGCAGGTGGGCTTCTCGTTCCAGAACATCGAGATCCCCACGGTGCGGTTCGAGGGCCTGACGGTCTCGGCGCGGATGGCCGATCCGAGCGTGGCGAAGTACGACCTGCACCTGAATCTGGTCGACGCCTTGGCGGCGGATGGCGAGCCGGGGGACATGGCGGTCGAATTCGGCTACGCGACGGATCTTTTCGACGAGTCGACGGTCGAGTCGATGTTCGACCGCTATCTGCTGTTGCTGCGCGCGATCGTCGGTGACCCCACCCGCGCCATCGGCGACATGGATCTGCTGACCGCCGAAGAGGCGCACCGGATCGCGGCCCGGTCGAGCGGCGTGCGGACGCAGGCTCCGTCAGCGACGATCGCGGACCTGTTCGCCGCACAGGTGGCCGCGACGCCGGAACACCCGGCGGTGCTCGACGCCGCCGGTGGTGCCCGGCTCGACTACCGGGAATTCGGGGCACGGGTGAATTCGCTGGCCCGCGCGCTGATCCGGCGCGGCATCGGACCGGAGACCATTGTGGCGGTGGCGATGCGCCGCTCGGTGGACCTGCTGGCCACGCTGTACGCCATCCACGCGGCGGGAGCGGCCTACTTGCCACTGGACCCGGACCATCCGGCCGACCGGGTGAGCTCCGTCCTCTCCGCCGCGCGTCCCGCCGCGATTCTCACCCGTACGCCCGACCGGGCGAGTCTGCCCGGCGACGTGCCGGTCTGGACGCTCGGCGAGCTGGAGGCCGAGCGCCTGGACGCGTCGGCGCTGACCGATGCCGATCGGATCCGGCCGCTGCGCCCGGACGATCTGGCCTACGTCATCTACACCTCCGGTTCGACGGGTGTGCCCAAGGGCGTGGCGGTTCCGCACGCCGCGGTGGTGAATCAGCTGCGCTGGATGCGCGATCACTACCGGCTCGGTGGCGGCGACGTCATGCTGCTGCGCACCCCGGTGACGTTCGACCTCTCCGTCTGGGAGCTGTTCTCCGCGCCGACCTGCGGCGCTGCCTTGGTGGTCGCCGGTCCCGACGCGCACGGCGATCCGCGCGAGATCGCCCGGCTGATGGCCGAGTATCACGTGACCACGGTGGATTTCGTCCCGTCGCTGCTCGCGGCGTTCCTCGAGGTGGCAACTCCGGATCAGTTCCCGGACCTGCGGCGCGTACTGTGCATCGGTGAGGCGTTGTCCGCAGAGATCGCGCGCCGCTTCCGGGATTTCAGCGACGCCCGCATCGACAACCTGTACGGCCCGACGGAAGCGGCGGTCAGCGTCACCGCGCACCGGATCGACGTGGTCGAAGGCGCGACCTTGCCGATCGGCGTGCCCGAGGCGAATGTCACGGTGCACGTGCTGGACTCGCGGCTGCATCCCGTGCCGGTCGGCGTCACCGGCGAGCTGTACCTGGGCGGCGTGCAGCTTGCCCGCGGGTATCACGAACGCCCGGACCTGACGGCCGCGACGTTCGTCGCCGACCCCTCCGGCGCCGCGGACGGCGCGCGTCTCTACCGCACCGGTGACCTCGTGCGCTGGGACGGCGACGGCAACCTGCGCTATATCGGCCGCGCCGACACGCAGGTGAAGGTGCGCGGCCTGCGGATCGAACTCGGCGACATCGAAGCGGCGCTGCTCGCGCACGAGCAGGTGCGCGCGGCCGTCGCGCAGGTACGCGGCGACGGCGGCGAGCAGCGGCTGGTGGCCTACGTCGTCGCGGATGGCGCGCTCGACGCCCGGCAGGTCCGGAATTCGCTGCTGGACCGGCTGCCCGCCTATATGGTGCCGTCGTCGGTGACCCGGATCGACTCGATTCCCCTCAATGCCAACGGCAAGGTGGAGTATCGAGCGTTGCCCGAGCCGGACCCGAGCGCCCAGGACACCGAGTTCCGGGCGCCGCGAGGTCTGATCGAACAAGCGATCGCCGCGGTCTTCGCGGAACTGTTCGACCGCCCCGAAATCGGCGCGGACGACGATTTCTTCGAGTTGGGCGGCAACTCGCTGGTCGCCACGCGCGCGCTGAGCCGGATCGGGGACGTCGTGGACGTGACCATTCCGGTGCGCGCGATCTTCGAGGCGCCGACCGTGTCGGGGCTGGCCGAGCGCATCGCCCAGTTGCGCGCGGTCCCGAGTCTGCCCGCGCCGACGCGGGTCACGCGGCCGAACCGTATCCCGCTGTCGCACGCGCAGACCCGGATGTGGTTCCTCAACCAGTACGACCCCGCCGCGCCCGGATATGTCGTGCCACTGGCGATCCGGCTGGAAGGCGCGCTCGATCCGGCCGCGTTGACGGCCGCTGTCGGCGATGTGCTCGAGCGGCACGAGAGCTTGCGCACGATGTATCCCGCGGTCGACGGCACGCCCACCCAGGTCGTGCTGAACGCCGAAGACGTGCTCGCGACCTGCGATCTCACCCCGCAGGCCGTCGGTGAGCGGGAACTGCCGCACCGGCTGGCCGAATTCTGCGGCACCGGATTCGACGTGGCCGAGGGTGCGCCGCTGCGGGTGGCGCTGTACCAATTGTCCGACGAGGCGTGGACGCTCGCGCTGGCCGCGCACCACATCAGTTGTGACGGCTTCTCGGTGGCCCCGCTGGCGGCCGACCTGGTGACGGCGTACCGAGCGCGCTCCGGCGGTACCGCGCCGGATTGGGCGCCGCTGCCGGTGCAGTTCGCCGACTACGCCTTGTGGCAGCGAGCGGTCCTCGGTTTCGCGGACGACCAGGACTCGCCGGTAGCCCGCGACATCGCTTACTGGCGAACGCAACTCGCGGGCGTACCGGAGCTGCTCGAATTGCCGACCGACCGGCCGAGGCCGATCGAGCAATCCCAGCGCGGGGCGGTGCTCCAGGTCGCCATACCCGGTGAACTGCAAGGTCGGGTGGAATCGCTGGCACGGCGCTCCGGTGCCACCACGTTCATGGTGGTGCACGCGGCCCTGGCGGTGCTGCTGTCGCGACTGTCCGGCAGCGACGACGTCACTGTCGGTGTGCCGCACGCGGGCCGGGGCGACCGGTCGCTGGACCACCTGGTCGGCATGTTCGTCAACACCTTGGTGCTGCGGTCGCGGGTCACGCTCGACCAGACGTTCGCGAGTCTGCTGGACCAGGTGCGGCGCACCGACATCGAGGCGTTCGATCACGCCACCGTGCCGTTCGAGCAACTGGTGGACGCGCTGAACCCGGTGCGATCGACCGCGCATACGCCGTTGTTCCAAGTGCTGCTGGCCTACCAGAACATGACCCGGGCTCGCGTCGAACTGCCGGGACTCACCGTGGAGAATGTGGATCCCTGCGACAGCGCGGCGATCTACGACCTGTTGCTGATGATCAGCGAAGGCCACGGCACGCACAACGAGCCGACCGGCATGACGTTGCGCCTGACCTACGCCACGGATCTGTTCGACGAGGACACGGTGCGCGGCTTCGCCGACCGGTTCGTCCAGGTCCTCGACGCCGCGGCCCGCGATGCCGAGACCACCGTCGGAGAGATCGGCCTGCTCGACGAGGCGGAGCGGTCCCGAGTGCTGGAGCGGTGGAACGACACCGGTGGCTCCGCCGCACCGGGCCGGACGCTCGTCGACGTCTTCGACGAACAGGTCGCGCGCACCCCGGACGCCACGGCGCTGCGGCTTCCGGACGGAAGTACGTCGACCTACCGGGATTTCGACGCACGCGTCAACCGGCTGGCTCGCTGGCTCATCGGGCGCGGTGCCGGGCCGGAGACGATCGTGGCGGTGGCCGTCCGCCGATCGGCCGAGCTGGTCACGGCACTGTACGCGGTCGTGAAGGCGGGCGCCGCGTTCCTGCCCATCGACCCGGATCACCCGAGCGCGCGGATCGCGCACGTCCTCGGCGCGGCCGATCCTCTGCTGGTGCTCACGACCGCGGACGACGGCCAGGGCCTGCCCGACGGATTCGAGTACGCGCGGATCGACCGGCTGGACGTGACCGGTCTGTCCGGCGCTCGGATCACGGACGCGGAGCGCCGCACACCGCTGCGGCCGAACCATCTGGCTTATGTGCTGTTCACCTCCGGGTCCACCGGGGTGCCCAAGGGCGTGGCGCTGACCCATGCCGCCACCGTGAGCCAGCTGGCGTGGGCCCAGCAGCGGTGGCCGCACGGAACGTCCGACGCGGTGCTGCACAAGACGCCGATCACGTTCGACATCGCCGTGTGGGAATTGTTCTGGCCGTTGCAGACCGGCGCGCACATCGTCGTGGCCGAACCGGGCGGACATCGCGATCCCGTTCACCTGGCGAAGGTCATCGCACGGCACGAGATCACCACCGTGCACTTCGTCCCGTCGATGCTCGATGTCCTGCTGGAATCGGCCGGGGTCGCGGAACTGCCCTCGATCCGGCGGGTGTTCGTCGCGGGTGAGGCGCTGGCGCAGCGCACGGTCGACGCCGCGGCGCACGTCTTCACGCACGCGGAGCTGGTGAACTGGTACGGGCCCGCGGAGGCGGAGGTGGTCACCGCGCAGCCGTGCGCGCCGGGTGCGTCGGCCGTCGCGGCGGTGCCGATCGGAGCGCCCGCCGGCGGCATGAAGGTCTACGTGCTGGATTCGCGGCTGCGGCCGGTGCCCGTCGGGGTCGTCGGGGAGCTGTACGTCTCGGGTGTCCAATTGGCGCGCGGATACCACGCGCGCGCCGATCTCACCTGCGGCGCCTTCGTCGCCAACCCGTTCGGCGTTGCGGGACAGCGGCTGTACCGGACCGGTGACCTGGTCCGGTGGCGCAAGACCGGCGAGCTGGAATACCTGGGGCGCGGCGACTTCCAGGTGAAGGTGCGCGGTCAGCGGGTGGAGCCCGGTGACATCGAAGCCGCGCTGCGCGCCTGCGGGCAGGTAGTGCGTGCCGTGGCCATCGTGACGACGGAGCGCATCGTCGGTTACGTGACGTTGGCGCCGGGCGCGGTCACCGACGGCCGCGCGATCCGCGAAGAGCTGACCCGGACGCTGCCGTCCTACTTGGTTCCGGACGTCGTGCAGGTGCTCGACGCGATGCCGCTCACCGCCAACGGCAAGCTCGACCGGTCGGCGCTGCCGCGGCCGGTGTTCGACGACGGGGCGGACTTCGTCTCGCCGCGCACCGACGGCGAGGTGGTGCTGGCGCGTCTGGTCGCCGAACTCACCGGCGCGGAACGGGTGAGCGTGACCGCGAATCTCTTCGAGATCGGTGTCAACTCGCTGTCGGCCGCTCAGCTCGCGGCGCGGGCCCAGGCGGTCGTCGGCGTCGATGTCGGTATCAAGGACGTCTTCGATGCGGCGACCATCGCCGCGCTGGCGGAGCGGATCTCGGCGCGGACCAGATCTACTGCTGTTGCGCTGACCGCGCGGCCACGCACCGGCGCGGTCCCGTTGGCGGCGGCGCAGCGGCGGATCTGGTTCCTCAACCAGTTCGACACCTCCTCGGCGGCCTACAACATCTGCTTCGCGGCCCGCCTGACCGGGCCGCTGGACACCGAGGCACTGCGTGCCGCGTTCCTCGATGTGGTGACCAAGCACGAGCCCTTGCGGACGGTGTATCCGCTCGTCGACGGCGAGCCCTGCCAGGTGGTGCGGGAGATCGCGACGATAGCCGCGGACATGGCCTTCGAACCGGAGCCGGTCGTCGGCGAGACGGAACTCGCCGACCGCATGCGGAACGCGGTCGAGGCGGGATTCGACATCGCCGAATCGGTACCTGTGCGGGCACGGTTGTATCGCACCGCGACGCGGGAACACGTGCTGGTGGTGGTGGTCCATCACATCGCCGCCGACGGGGCGTCGATGCCTCCGCTCGCCCGCGACGTATTCGCCGCGTACCGGGCGCGGGTGGGCGGCCACCCGCCCCGGTGGGAATCGCCGGTGGTCCAGTACGCCGACTACGCGATGTGGCAACAGGAGCTGCTCGGCTCCGAGGACGATCCGGCGTCGCTGATCGCGCGGCAGATCGATTACTGGACCGACGCTCTGGACGGTTCCCCGGAGCTGCTCGCCCTGCCGACGGACCGGCCACGCCCCGCCACCCTCTCGACCGACGGCGGCAACGTCCGGTTCGAGCTGCCCGCGCGGCTGCACGACGACATCGTGCGGCTGGCCCACCGCGAGGGCGTCACGGTGTTCGTCGTCCTGCACGCGGCCCTGTCGATCCTGTTGGCGCGCACCGCGCACAGCGACGACATCTCGGTCGGCACGCCGGTCGCCGGTCGCGGCAGGCCGGAACTCGACGATCTCGTCGGCATGTTCGTCAACACCGTGGTGCTGCGGACCCGCATCGATGAGGATCGCTCGTTCCGGGAGCTTCTCGCCGTAGTGCGCGATGTCGACCTCGAAGCGCTCGCTCACGCCGACCTGCCCTACGAGCGGCTCGTCGACGTCATCGGCCGCCCGCGTTCGACGGCGTATTCGCCACTGTTCCAAGTGATGTTCGGGTTGCAGAACACCGGAGCGGCCCGATTCGAGCTGCCCGGAATCGACGTCGAGATCATGGACCCCGGCATCGCGCAGGCCAAAGCCGACCTCACCGTGCTGGTGACCGAGCGGCGCGAAGGCGATCGGCCCGCCGGAATCGACGGCGAGATCATCTACGCCACCGATCTTTTCGTCCAGTCGACCGCGCATGCACTGGCGGAGAGGTTCGTCCGCGTCCTCGAGGCGGTCACCGCCCATCCGGCGCGGGCGATCGGCCACATCGATCTGTTGAGCGCCGCCGACACCGAACGCTTGGTGCCCGCGCGGGGCGGCGACGACGCGCGGCCTTGCTTGCTGCCGGATCTGCTGGCGACGGCCGTGGCATCGGCTCCGGCGGCGGTGGCCCTGATCGGGGACGGCGAAGCCCTCACGTACGCGGAGCTGGACGTCAGGGCCAACCGGCTCGCTCGTCACCTGCTCGCCCAGGGAGTCGGGCCGGGAGTGTTCGTGGCGCTGGCCGTGCCACGCTCGATCGAGTATCACGTCGCCATGTGGGCGATCGCGAAGACCGGCGCCACGTTCGTCCCGGTCGATCTCCGCTACCCCGCCGAGCGGATCGCGCACATGGTGAGCGATTCCGGCGTCAGCGTCGGGCTCACGCTCGCGACCGCACGCGGGGAGCTGCCGGACGCGGTGCGCTGGCTGATGCTCGACGATCCGCGCACGGCGCAGGAGATCACGGCGCGGTCCGGCGAGGCGGTGACCGATGCCGATCGCGGGCGTGTGCTGCGGATCGAGGACGCCGCCTACCTGATCTACACGTCCGGTTCGACCGGAACACCCAAGGGTGTCGTGGTCACCCATGCCGGGTTGGCGAACTTCGCGGCCGAGCAAACCGAACGCTACCGGGTCGACGGCACGTCCAGGGTGCTGCAAGTGGCGGCGCCCGCGTTCGACGCGGTGCTGCTCGAAGCGTTGATGGCGCATGCGGCGTGCGCGGCGTTGGTCGTGTCGCCACCGGAGGTGTTCGGCGGGCCGGATCTGGCCGCGCTGATCCGGACGCATCGGGTGTCGCACGCGTTCCTGACGCCGAGCGTGCTGGCGACCATGGCGCCCGCCGGTCTCGAGTCGGTGCGGATGCTCGCGGTCGGCGGCGAGATGGTGCCCGCGGAGCTGATCGCCACCTGGGCGCCAGGTCGCCGGTTGCACAACATCTACGGCCCGACCGAGACGACGATCGTGATCACGATGAGCGATCCGGTGCTGCCGGGCGATCCGATCGCGATCGGCGGCCCGATTCGCGGCGCGGAGGCCTTGGTGCTGGACGCGCGCTTGCGCCCGGTGCCGGTCGGAGTCGCGGGGGAGCTGTACCTGTCGGGTGCACAGCTGGCGCGCGGCTATCTCAACCGGCGTGCGGTGACGGCCGGTGCGTTCGTCGCGAATCCGTACGGTAGGCCGGGCGGGCGGATGTACCGCACCGGGGACATCGTCCGCTGGACGACGCGGCGCACGCTCGAATACGTCGGCCGCAGCGACTTCCAGATCAAGATCCGTGGCCAGCGCATCGAACTCGGTGAGATCGACGCGGCGCTGCTCACGCATCCGGCGGTGGCCGCCGCGGTGACCGTCAGCCGCACGGGGCCGGGCGGGCACCCGGTGCTGGCCGCGTACATCGTGACCGAAGCCGCGACGGTCGCCGACCCGGAGACCGTGCTCGAACACGTCGCGTCGGTATTGCCCGCGCACATGGTGCCGTCGGTGCTCACCGTGCTCGATCGCATGCCGATCACCTCGACCGGCAAGGTGGATCGGAAAGCATTGCCGGAGCCGGTCTTCGGCGCCGATGGAGATGATGCGGAGGCGGCGTCCACCGATCTGGAACGCACCGTCGCGGCCGCGTTCGCGGATGTTCTCGGCGTCGCGTCGGTCGGTGTCTCCACCTCGTTCTTCACCCTCGGCGGCGATTCGATCCTGTCGATCCAGCTGGCTTCCCGGTTGAAGTCGGCAGGTGTCGTCGTGACGGCGCGGGACATCTTCGAGCAGAAGACCGTCCGTGGCCTGGCGCGGGTCGCCGCGGCCGCCGAACGGTCTTCGCTCGCGGAGTTGCCTGGTGGCGGCGGGGGCGAGATCCCGTTCACCCCGGTGGTTTCCTGGTTCACCGAGCGTCTCGGCGCCGCTCCTCGGTTCGCTCAGTCGATGCTGGTGCGCTTGCCGCGCGACGCGCGAGTCGAGGACGTGACCGCGACGGTGCGGGCGGTGCTGCGACAGCACGACATGCTGCGCGCGCGGCTGCGCGACCAGTGCTTGGAGGTGCCGCGGCCGGAGGCCGCGGATGCCGCGGACGTGGTGCTGACCCGCACCTTCCGCGCGGATGAGACCCCGGGCACTGACGGTTTCACCGCGGTGGTGGAAGCGGCGCTGGCCGAGGCGTCGGACCGCCTCGACCCGGCGGCGGGCCGGATGGTGCAGGTCGTGTGCCTGCTGCCCGAACCGGGCCTCGACGCCGAGGCGCGGGCGCTCGTGGTCGTCCATCACCTCGTGGTCGACGGTGTGTCCTGGCGAATCCTGATTCCCGACTTCGCGACAGCCTGGCAGCAGGTCACGCGGGGACGGACGGTGGAATTGCCCGCGCAAGGGACATCGATGCGCCGATGGGCGCACGCGCTGGCCGATGCCGCCGCGGCCCGTGCCGGGGAGTTCGACCTGTGGCACCGGATGGGTGCGGCGCCGGATCCGCTGCTCGGCAGCGCGGTGCTCGATCCCGCCGTCGACACCCAGTCGACCGTGCGGCATCTGACGGTGTCCCTCCCGGTGGACGTCACTTCGGCATTGCTCGACGCGGTGCCGAAGGCCGCGCACGGCAGCGTCGACGACGCGTTGCTGGCCGGCCTGGCCGTGGCGGCGACGCGCTGGCGCCATCGGCGCGGTATCGCGCACGCGGGTGTGAAAGTCCTCTTGGAGGGGCACGGCCGCGCGGAACAGATCGCCGAGGGAGCGGATGTCTCCCGCACGGTGGGCTGGTTCACCAACACCTACCCCGTGGCGCTCGACCTGAGCGGGGTGAATGCGGATGATCCGCGTGCCGCGGTGAAATCCGTGAAAGACCAGTTGCGCGTGATCCCGGACAAGGGGATCGGCTACGGCCTGTTGCGTTACCTCCACGCCGACACCCGCGACCGGCTCGCGGCACTGCCGGAGCCGCAGATCGGTTTCAACAATCTCGGCCGGGTCGGCGTCGACCTCACGACGCTGTCGGACCTCGCGTGGATTCCGACCGACGAGCCGTTCGACCGGTGGTCGGCCTTCGATCCCGACATGCCCGTGGCGGCGGCCGTCACGATCGACGCGAACATCGTGGACACCGAAGCGGGACCGCGCCTGTCGGCGCGGATCGGCTACGCGTCCCGGCTGTTCGAGCGCGACGACGTGGCCGAACTCGCCGACGAATGGATCGGCGCGGTGACCGGGATCGCGACCGCGGCCCTCGCGGACGAGGACTGGGGCTTCTCACCCGCCGACGTTCCACTCGTCGAGGTCACACAATCCGACCTGGACGGGTTCGCCGACCGTTACGGAGCGCTCGGCGATGTCTGGTCGCTGGCGCCGCTGCAGGCGGGACTGCTGTTCCATGCCGAACTCGCCGCGGGTGACCTCGACGTCTACACCGCGCAATCGACGCTCGCCCTCGCCGGTGTGGTCGATGCGGATCGGCTGGAGCGCTCCGCCGCGGCCTTGCTGGAGCGTCATCCGAATCTGCGAGCCGCCTTCGTGCGCACGGCCGATGGCACTCCGGCGCAGGTGATTCCGGCGGCCGCCGCCGTGCGCTGGCGGCGGGTCGATCTGCGCGACGGCACGACGACCCCCGAGGAGCTGATCGCGGCCGAGCGGGCGGTCCCGTTCGATCCCGCCGATCCTCCGCTGCTGCGGTTCCTGCTGATCGCCGTGGCGCCACAGGACTTCCGGCTGGTGCTGACGGCACACCACCTGCTGTTGGACGGCTGGTCGTTGCCGTTGCTGTGGCGCGAGTTGATCGGCCTCTACGCGGTGAGTGCGCGGGCCGAGCTGCTGCCCGCCGCGGCGTCGTACCGCGGCTACCTGGAATGGCTGGATCGGCGCGAGCCGTCGACCGGCATCGAGGTGTGGCGGGAGGTCCTGCGCGATTTCACCGAACCGACGGTGATCGCCGACGCGCGCACGCACACGACGGTCGGCATCCCGGTCGACCTGGCGGTGGTGCTGGATCGTGCCGTCACCGCGGAACTGGTGGAATTCGCTCGGGCACGGGCGGTGACCATGTCGACGATCGTGCAGTTCGCCTGGGCGGTGGTCCTGGGGAACCTGCTCGGCACCGAGCGTGTGGTGTTCGGCAGCACGGTGTCGGGACGTCCCGCCGACCTGCCCGGCGTGGAATCGATGATCGGCTTGTTCATCAACACGATCCCGGTAGCCGTGCACCTCCCGCGAACCTGGACCGTCGAGGACGCGCTGCGGCGGTTGCAGGCCGACAACGCCCGCCTGCTCGATCACCACGACGTCGAACTGTCCCGGATCCTGGCGGACACGGGCGCTGCCCAGCTGTTCGACACGCTGGTCGTCTTCGAGTCGTATCCGGTCGACAGCAGCGGCCTCGGCGACGCGGACATCGACGGCATGCGGGTGGTCGCGGCCGACGGAAGCGACGCAGCGCACTATCCGATCACGGTGCAGGCGCACCAGACCGATCAGCTGCACGTCATGATCCGCTACCAGCGGGCCCGCGTGGACGACTCGACGGCCGCCGGTCTGGCCGCCCGGCTGGAGACCGTGCTGCGCGCCATCACGACCGATCCGGGCGCGCGGCTGGGCGCGGTCGACCTGCTGACCGCGGCCGAGCGCCGTGACCTGGTACCCGCCACCGGCGGACCCGCCGCAGCGCCCCGAGTTCTCGCTGAGCTGTTGGCCGCCGGTGTCGCGGTGGATCCCGAAGCGGCAGCGATCGTTTCGGACGGGCACACGATGTCGTACGCCGAGTTGGATGCCTGGTCGAACCGTGTCGCGCGCGAGCTGATCGACTGGGGTGTCGGCCCCGGCGAGCAGGTGGCGTTGGCGATGGCCCGATCGGTGGAACTCGTGGTCGGCATGTGGGCGGTCACCAAGACGGGCGCCGCGTTCCTGCCCGTGGATCCGCGCAACCCCGCCGAACGCGTCGGGCACATGGTCGCCGACTCGCAGGTGCGGGTCGCGGTCACGGTCGAGGCGTGGCGAGAGCTGGTTTCCGGGCCCGTCCGGCGGCTGGTACTCGACGATCCGGAAACCCGTAAAGCGATCGAGGCGCGGTCCTCGGACGCGGTGACCGACACGGATCGAACACGGACGCCGCATGTTCGCGACACCGCGTACGTGCTGTACACCTCGGGCTCGACCGGGACGCCCAAGGGCGTCGCGGTCACCCACGAGGGGCTGGCCAATTTCGCGGCCGTGGAACGTGACCGCTTCGGCGCGGACAGCCGGTCGCGGGTACTGCACGCGTCCGCTCCCGGTTTCGACGTCGTGGTCCTCGAGTTGCTGCTGGCCCACACCAACGGCGCGGTACTCGTGGTGGCGCCGCCGGAAGTGTTCGGCGGCGCTGAACTGGCGGAATTCATTCGGCAGCAGCGCGTCTCGCACTCCTTCCTGACGCCGAGCGTGCTGTCGACGATGCCACCGGAGGGGTTGGATCGCCTGCGGGTGCTGATGGCCGGTGGCGAGGCCGTGACGCCGGAGATCGTCACACAGTGGTCGCCGGGCCGGCGACTGCTGAACGGGTACGGCCCGACCGAAACGACGATCCTGGCCGGAATCGGTGGCCCGCTGCATCCCGGTGCGGCCGTCACGATCGGTGGTCCGATCAGCGGCGTCGAGGCCGTCGTGCTGGACGCCTGGCTGCGGCCGGTGCCGGTGGGCGTGGTCGGCGAGTTGTATCTCGCCGGTGTGCAACTGGCCCGCGGATACGTGAACCGCCCGGTGGCGACGTCGAACGCGTTCGTCGCGAACCCGTTCGGTGCGCCGGGATCCCGCATGTACCGCACCGGCGACCTGGCTCGCTGGACGCCGGAGCACACCGTGGAGTACCTCGGTCGTCGCGACTTCCAAGTCAAGATCCGCGGTCAACGGATCGAGCTCGGTGAGATCGAGGCCGTGCTGGCCGCGCAACCCGGCGTGGAACACGCGGTCGTCGTGCTGCGCGAAGACGAGCGCGGCGTCGGCAGACTCGTCGGCTACCTGGTCGGCGCCGAGAACCTGGATCCGGAGGAGATCAGGGCGGCCGCGCGGCTGCGGCTGCCCGCGCACATGGTGCCCGACATCTGCGCGGTGCTCACCGAATTCCCCCTCACCAGAACCGGAAAGCTCGACCGCCTGGCACTGCCCGCGCCGCGGTTCTCGGCGGCACGGGCCTGGACCGCACCGGGTACGGAGACCGAGCGGCAAGTCGCGGACGTCTTCGGAAGCGTCCTCGGCATCGACCGGGTCGGGGCGGGCGACAGCTTCTTCGACCTCGGCGGCAACTCGTTGTCGGCGACGCGGGTGACCGCTCAGTTGGGTACCGCGCTCGGAGTGAGCGTGGGCGTTCGCGACCTGTTCGAAGCGCCCACGGTCGCCGGACTCGCCGCCCGTCTGGACGCCTCCGAGCGGACGGTCCGCGCGCCACTGGTGCCGCGCACCCGCTCCGGGCTGGTGCCGTTGTCGCCGGCACAACAGCGGATGTGGTTCCTCAACCAGCTCGACACCTCCGTCGGCGCGTACAACATCCCGCTGGTGATCCGGTTGACGGGCGAACTCGACATCGACGCGTTGCGGCGCGCGTGCGAGCTGGTCCTCGATCGGCACGAGTCACTGCGAACCAGATTCCCGATGACCGACGGGACGCCACATCAGGTCGCGGTCCCCGTCGAAGAGGTCACGATCGGGCTGACCGCCGTACCGATCGAGGCGGATCGGCTGATGGAGCGAGTGCTCGCCACCGTCTCGGCGAGCTTCGATGTCACACAGGAGCCTCCGCTGCGCATGGCGTTGTTCCGGCTCGGAGCCACCGAGCACGTCTTGGTCATCGCCGTGCACCACATCTGTGCCGACGGGCAGTCCATGATGCCGCTCGCGCGAGACGTGGCGGTGGCCTACCAGGCGAGCAGACAAGGGACACAACCGATCTGGCCCGCTCTCGCGGTCCAGTACGCGGACTACACGCTCTGGCAGCGCGATGTACTCGGCGACGAGCGCGACCCGGGCTCGGTCATGTCCCGGCAGTTGCGCTTCTGGAAGGACACTCTCGCCGGGCTGCCCGAACTGCTCGAACTGCCCACCGACCTGCCGCGTCCGCCGGTGGCGTCGATGCGTGGCCGGACCGTGGATTTCGAGATCTCCGCCGCGTTGCGGGAACGAATCGGCGCGCTGGCGCGCGCGGCGAACGCGACTGTCTTCATGGTCGTGCACGCCGCGCTGGCAGTCTTGCTGTCGCGGTCGGCCGGTGTCGGCGATGTTGCGGTGGGTGCTCCGGTGGCCGGACGCGGAGAGCGTGAACTCGACGATCTGATCGGCATGTTCGTCAACACCCTCGTGCTGCGGTCACGGGTGTCGTCGCGTCAGTCGTTCGCCGAGCTGCTCGCGGCGACGCGGGAAACGGATCTGGCGGCGTTCGCCCATGCCGACGTGCCGTTCGAGCAGGTGGTGGAGGCGATCAATCCACCGAGGTCCACGGCCCATCTGCCGCTGTACCAGGTGACGCTCGATGTGCAGAACCTGAGCAATGCCGCGTTGGAACTGCCGGGCCTCACCGTCGAGCCGGTCGAGAACGGCTTCGAACCGGCGCAGGCCGACCTGAACCTGAATCTCGTCGAAGGCTCCGGCGCCGGTGGGCAGGCGGAGGGCATCCGAGGTCGCCTGACCTACGCCACCGATCTCTTCGTCGAGGAGACGATGACCCGGTTCGCGGCGGCCTTCGTGCGGATCCTGGAGCAGGTGACCGCCGATCCGGAGGTCGCCGTCGGTGACATCGACCTCGTGGGCCCGCAGCAGCGTCGCGAGCTGCTCGGCGCGGCCGGTGTCGCCGGGGTCGCGGTGCCGGACACGACCCTCGCGGAACTGTTCACCGTCCAGGCCGTCGCGCGACCGGACGCGGTCGCGGTGACCGACGGCGAGTCGCAACTGACCTACGCGGAGCTGGATCGGCGCTCCGCCGCGGTGGCCGCTCGGCTGGCGGAGCGGGGAGTGGGTCCGGAATCGCTGGTGGCCGTGGCGTTGCCGCGGTCGGCGGACCTGGTCGTCGGCGTGCTCGGCGTCGTGCGCGCGGGTGCGGGATATCTGCCGCTGGATGTGGCGTATCCGCCTGAACGATTGCGCTTCATGCTCGACGATGCTCGTCCGGCCGCGGTTCTGACCTCGGCGGACCTGTCCGCCGCGGTGCCGGAGTGCGCCGCGCCGGTACTGCTCATCGAGGAGTGCGCGAACGACGACGCGGCGGCCTTCGATTCGGTGGTGTCGCCTGCGCGGCCGGGCAACGTAGCCTACGTGATCTACACGTCGGGATCGACGGGCCGCCCGAAGGGCGTGACGGTCGGCCACCGGGAAGCGGTCACCCTGTTCACCAACGCGGCCGAGCGATTCGACCTCGGACCCGACGACGTGTGGACGATGTTCCATTCCTACGCCTTCGATTTCGCGGTGTGGGAGATCTGGGGCGCGCTGCTGTCCGGCGGCAAGGTGGTCGTGGTCGACTACGACACCTCCCGGTCGCCCGAGGCGTTCGTGGACGTCGTGGCGCGGGAGGGCGTGACCGTGCTGAGCCAGACGCCGTCGGCGTTCTACGGATTCGTCGACGCGGAGCGCCGCTATCGCGAATCCGGCTGTCCGGCAGGAGATCTCGCGTTGCGTTATATCGTCTTCGGTGGCGAGGCGCTGGACGCGTCGCGGTTGGACGACTGGTTCGCCGCGCACGCGCCGGGCATGCCACGGCTGATCAACATGTACGGCATCACCGAGACGACCGTGCACGTCACGTTCTCCGAAGTGACGCAGGCGAGCTCGGCCGGGATCGGTGTGCCGCTGCCCGGGTTGCGGGCGTACGTTCTCGACGACCGGCTGCGTCCGGTGCCGATCGGTGTCGCCGGAGAGATCTATGTGGCCGGTGGGCAGCTTTCCCGGGGATATCTGGGGGCCGCGGCACTGACCGCGGGCCGATTCGTGGCGAATCCCTTCGATCCCGACGGCGCCCGGCTCTATCGATCCGGGGATGTCGGCCGCTGGCGGAAGTCCGCGAGCGGGCTGGAGTTGGCGTACGCGGGCCGGGCCGACGCGCAGGTGCAGTTGCGTGGTTTCCGCATCGAACTCGGCGAGGTGGAGTCGGCGCTGTTGCGCCATCCGCTCGTCACCCAGGCCGCGGTCACGGTGCGCCGGCACGATCGCGGTGTCGATCAGCTGATCGGCTACGTCGTCGGCGTCGACGGCGAGCGGATCGATCCGGCGGAGGTCCGCGAGGCCGCCGCCCAGGTGCTGACCGGCTACATGGTGCCCGCGACGATCATGGTGTTGCCCGCGCTGCCGTTGACGGTCAACGGCAAGCTCGACCGAAAAGCACTGCCCGACCCCGAGTTCGACGAGTCGACGACCGCGTTCGTGCCTCCGAGGACCCACACGGAGAAGGTGATCGGCGACGTCTACGCGCAGGTCCTCGGCGTCCAGCGGGTCGGGGCATCGGACGGCTTCTTCGATCTCGGCGGCAACTCGCTGCTGGCCACCATGGTGGTGACCGAGTTGCGCGGCCGCGGCGTGACGATCCAGTTGCCGTGGATGTTCGACGACGCGACGCCGCAAGCCCTGGCGGCCCGGGCCGACGGCACGGCGGGCGGTTCGGGGCTGCAAGTATTGCTGCCGCTGCGCGCGCACGGCCCGAAGCCCGCGGTGTTCGCGGTGCACCCAGCGGGCGGACTGGCGTGGTTCTACGGCGGAATGGTCGAACATCTGGACAAGGACCGGCCGGTCTACGGCTTGCAGGATCCCCATGTCGTGGCGGGCGAACCCGGTGCGCGTTCCGTCGACGAACTCGCGGAACGCTATGTCGCCGAGATCCGCCGAGTGCAGCCGAGCGGGCCGTATCACCTGCTGGGGTGGTCGCTGGGCGGTGCGATCGCGCATGCCGTCGCGGTCCGGCTCCAGCGGGAAGGACAGCAGGTCGGCATGCTGGCCATGATGGACAGCGCGGTCGGCGACTCCGAGGCGCTGGCCGCGGCGATGAGCGGCACCGCGGACGAGCCCGCGCCGAGCGAACTGATGGCCGATCTGCTCGGTGGCTGGCGTGAGCTGTTCGACCTCGGCGCCGAGGTGACCGCGCAGACCCACGAGCAGGCCTGGGCGGTGATCCGCGATCAGGTGACCGCCACCGGGATGTTCACCGCCGAACAGGTCGATCGGGTGATGGAGAGCTTCCGGACCGCGAGCGATATCGCCAGGGAGCATCGGCCGGGTGTCTTCGACGGCGATCTGATCTTCTTCACCGCAGGAAAAGACCGCACGGACCACGACGCCGTCGTGCGGACGTGGCGGCCGTTCATCACCGGCGATCTGCACAACACGGTCGTCGACGCACGACATCTCGAGTTGACCCATCCGCACGCACTGGCCGTCATCGGCCCGATCCTCGAAAGGTTCGCGAACGCATGCTGAAGACTCTCGATCAACTCCAGCAACTCCGGCTCGAGGACGGCAGGACGGTCGCCTGTACCAGTCCGGCCGAGGCGCGGATGTTGTGGGGCGAGATGTCGACCGACGGCTTCTATCGGCTAGCGGCCGCGCTGCTGCGTCCCGGGGACATCGCACTGGACATCGGCGCGAACATCGGGCTGAGCGCGATGATGTTCGCCGAGACCTGCCCCGGCGTCCGGGTGATCGCCGCCGAGCCGGCCCCGGCGACCTTCGACTGTCTGCAGCGCAATATGGCCGCTCATGTGCCGGACGGCGTGCCGTTGCAGGTCGCGGTCGGCGCGGCGCCCGGCAGCGCGCCGTTCACCTGGTACCCACGGGCGTCGGCCAATTCGGGTCTCTACGCCGACCGCGCGGCCGACGACCGGGCCACCGAGATCTATCTGCGCAACAGCGGCCTGAACGACGAGGCGATCGCTCTCATCACCGCTGGGCTGCACGAGGGTGAGCGAATGGAGGTCGAAGTCACCACCGTTTCGGCGATACTCGACGAGCACGGCGGGAACGCGGAGGTCGGCTTGCTCAAGGTCGACGTCGAGCGAGCGGAGCTCGATGTCCTGCGCGGCATAGCCGCCGCGGACTGGCCGCGTATCCGTGCCGTCGTCGCCGAGGTGCACGATCGGGACGACCGCTTGGCCCAGTGCCGCGAATTGTTGAGCGGACACGGTCTGTACGCGCGAACGCGCCAGGACCCGAGCCTGGCCGGAACCGAACTGCACGAGATCTACGCCGTCAGACCGGAGAGCGTCTGACGGTCCCGCGCCGTCTTGCTCCATCTCGGCACGGGTCCAGCCTGCGGATACTCTCCCAGGCTGTTCCCGTGCCGGATCGCCGCCTTCCCGCGCGCTGTCGAGAACAGCCGGATCCCACGGTCGCGGGTGTGGCGACGACCCGGGTGCTAGAAAGCGCGGCGGGCACGGTGTCGGTTACTGCCGAGCCATGTGCATGCGCATCTCGCTCTTGGCGTCCGTCGTCAGTTCTCCGGACAGATCCACGACGACCGTGCGCAACGTGCCGGTGAACCGGAAGGGCGGCCGGTAGTCGGGCACCACCGCGGAGCCCGGGTTGGCGCCGCAGGTCATCCCACCGGGGTTGAACGCGACCGGCGTGATGAACGGGAAATCGGCTTCGCCTGCCGGGCTGCGGTCGATGTAGAGCCGGGCGGTGCCAGGGGTGCCCTTGCCGTTGCCGAAATCCGGTGCGCCGGTGGGTTCGAACTCGAAGCGCAATTCGTGGCGGCCTTCCGGGATGGTTCGTGTCGAGGCGACGCGGTGCACGGTGCGCCGCACGTAGTTGTGGGCGTAGTGCAAGTGGCCGTCTGCGACGAAGAAGGTCCAGCCTCCGGCATTGGTGCCCTGGCACAGCAAGACGCCCTCGGCGCCGCCGGACGGGATCTCCACTTCGGCGGTGACGCTGTGCGGGCGGTTCAGCACCCGCGGCGAGACGGCCGCAGGCAGCGTCTCGGTGTCCGGGTGCAGGGTGTATCGGGTCTGCGCGGGCGTGATCTGCGGGCGCTCGGCGAGCAGGCGTTGCAACCCGCTGCCGTCGATCGGCAGCACGTCGTAGCGGCCTGCTTCCACATACCACAGGGCGATCATCTCGTTGAGCTTGTCTCGACGTTCAGCGGCGAGGTCATGGGTCTCGGCGAAGTCCTCGGCGACGTGGTAGAGCTCCCAATCGTCGGCGTCGAGCCGGCCGAGGTCATCGGCCGTGATCGGCGTGCCGAACGGCCGGTCCGCTTCGGCGAAGGACGGGCCCGGCCAGGGGCACACGGCCCGCCAGCCGTTGTGGTCGATGGCTCGGTGGCCGAGCATTTCGAAATACTGCGTGTGGTGCCGGGTCGCGGCGGTGGAATCGTCGAAAGTGTGGGCGAAACCGACACCGTGCAAGGGGGACTGGGATACGCCCCTGATGGTGACCGGCGGTTCGAGGCCGAAAGCGTCGAGAACGGTGGGAACGACGTCGATCAGGTGCGCGTACTGGGTTCGGATCTCGCCCTGTGCGGTGATGCCCCGAGGCCAGTGGACCAGGAAGGGATCGCTGACGCCGCCGCGGTAGGTTTCGCGCTTCCACCGCCGGAAGGGAGTATTGCCCGCCCAGGTCCAACCCCACGGATAGTGGTTGAACGTGGTCGGACCGCCCAGCTCGTCGATGGCGCGCAGGCTGTCCTCGATCGGTTCCGGGGCGTTGTTGAAGAATTGCAGTTCGTTCGTGGTTCCGGTGACCCCGCCCTCCGGACTGGCGCCGTTGTCGGACACGAGCATGAGCAGGGTGTTGTCGAGCTCCCCGATCTGGTCGAGGAAGTCGAGCAGTCGTCCGATGTGGTGGTCTGTGTGGGTGAGGAATCCGGCGTAGACCTCCATCATTCGTGCCGCCAGGCGGCGTGCGTCGGCGGACAGCGCGGCCCATTCGGGCACATCCGGATCACGGCGGGAAAGCCGCGCGTCCGGTGGTACGACACCGAGCTCGCGCTGCCGGTCGAACGTGTATTCGCGATAGGCGTCCCAGCCGCCGTCGAATCGGCCGCGGTAACGGTCCGCCCACTTCCTCGGCACGTGGTGCGGCGCGTGTGTGGCGCCGGTGCAGAAGTTCAAGAAGAACGGCTTGTCCGGAGCGACCTGTTTGGCACCGGCGATGAAGGAGATCGCCTTGTCCACCAGATCGGCGGTCAGGTGGTAGCCGTCTTCCGGGGTGGCGGGCGGCTCGACCTGATGGTTGTCGTGGACCAGATCCGGATACCACTGGCTGGTGTCGCCGCCGAGGAAGCCGTAGAACCGCTCGAAGCCCCGCCCGAGCGGCCAACGATCGTAGGGGCCTGCGGCGGATTCCTGCTCCGACGGCACCAGATGCCATTTGCCGACCATGTAGGTGTTGTAGCCGTGCTGCAACAGCATCTCCGAGAGGAATCCGTTCTCGAATGGAATATTGCCGTTGTAGCCCGGATACCCGGTGGCGATCTCCGTGATGCCCGCCATGGCGTTGGCGTGATGATTACGCCCGGTGATGAGACAGGAACGCGACGGTGAGCACAACGCGGTGGTGTGCATATTGTTGTACAGCAGTCCGCCTGCGGCCAACGCGTCGAAATGCGGCGTGGAAATGGGACTGCCGTAACACCCGAGCTGTCCGAATCCGGTGTCGTCGAGCACGATGAACACCAAGTTCGGTGCGCCGGGAGCCGCCCGTACCGGTTGCGGCCATGCGGGTTTCGACACATCCGTCGTTCGCCCGATGATTCCGGGAAAAGCCGTTCCCCGTTTGTATTCTTCCAGTGACATCTACCCGCCCTCCGTCCTGCGGATGGACTGGACACCGCCAGCCTGGTTGTCCGAATGAACGCGTGCGATGCCACTGCGTCGACGAGCGGTGCCGCGGTGGCACTGCGCGATCAAGTACTGCCGCGGAGCCGGGTGGGTCCTCATCGTCGGAAGTCGACGCCACCGGAGCGTCCGATATCGGTTCCTCGCCCATCCGCTATCGCGACGTGAGTCAAATGCTAGACGACGCGGGCGCGACTGTCAGTGGCGGAAGCCGACCGGCCGCCGCATCGTCGGATGCGGCGGCCGGTGCGACGGTGATCGCCGAGGGTGTCAGAACGCGGCTTCGTCGAGATCCATGACGCTGATGTCGACGTCGGAGATGACCGACCATTCCGCGCTGAGGTGCGGCAGGACAGTTTTGGCGAAGAACGACGCGACGGCGATCTTGCCCTCATAGAAAGCGCGGTCTCCGCCGCCCGGCTCGGCATCCAAGGCCGCGGCGGCGATCTCGGCGGCGACGATCAGACGCCAGGCGATGAGGAGATCGCCGACGGCGAGCAGGAACCGGACGGAATTCAGTCCGATCTTGTACAACTCGGTGGGTTGCTGCTGGGCGGCGATCAGGTGCTGAGTGAATCGGCCCGCCATGTCCTGGACATCCTCCAGCGCGGTGGCCAGCAGCACCTTCTCGGTCTTGAGCCTGCCGTTGCCCACGCCGGATTGCGCCGTGTCCCGGATCTTGCCCGCGATGTGCGCGAGCGCGACGCCGCGATCGCGGGCGATTTTGCGGAAGAAGAAGTCCTGCGCCTGGATCGCGGTGGTGCCCTCGTACAGCGAGTCGATCTTCGCGTCGCGGATGTACTGCTCGATCGGGTAGTCCTGCAGGAAGCCCGAACCGCCCAGGGTCTGCAGCGACTCGGTCAGGTACTGGTAGGCCCGCTCCGAGCCGACGCCCTTGACGATCGGAAGCAGCAGGTCGTTGACCCGCGCGGCCAGCTCGGCATCCGCCCCCGAGATGTGCTGCGCGACAACGTCGTTCTGGTGACCGGCGGTGTACAGGTATACCGCGCGCAGGCCTTCGGCGTAGGCCTTCTGCATCATCAGCGACCGGCGCACGTCGGGGTGCCGGGTGATGGTCACCTTCGGTGCGGACTTGTCCGCCATCTGGGTCAGATCGCTGCCCTGCACCCGGCTCTTCGCGTATTCGAGGGCATTGAGGTAGCCGGTCGACAAGGTGGCGATGGCCTTGGTGCCCACCATCATCCGAGCTTCCTCGATGACGTGGAACATCTGCGCGATGCCGTTGTGCACCTCGCCGACCAGCCAGCCCTTGGCCGGGATGCCGTGGCCGCCGAAGGTGAGCTCACAGGTGGCTGACGCTTTCAGGCCCATCTTGTGCTCGACGTTGGTGACGAAGACGCCGTTGCGGTCGCCCAGCTCACCGGTCTCGTGGTCGAAGTGGAACTTCGGTACGAAGAACAGCGACAGGCCCTTGGTGCCCGGTCCCGCGCCCTCGGGGCGAGCCAGCACCAGGTGGGCGATGTTGCCGAACAGGTCGTCGGCGTCGGCGGAGGTGATGAACCGCTTCACGCCCTCGATGTGCCAGGTGCCGTCTTCCTGCTCGATCGCCTTGGTGCGACCGGCGCCGACGTCGGAACCGGCGTCGGGCTCGGTCAGCACCATGGTGGCGCCCCAGTTGAGTTCGGTGATGAATCGCGCCCAGCGCCGCTGCTGCTCGGTGCCGATGCCGTCGATGATGTGGGCCATCATCGGCCCGGTCAGATACATGTAGGCCGCGGGCTGCGCCCCGAGCACGAATTCGCTGATGGCCCAGCTGACCATCGAGGGGGCGGGCACTCCGCCGACCGCCTCGGACTTGCCGACGCGCCACCATTCGGCGTCGTACCAGGCGCGCACCGCCTTCTTGAACGACTTCGGCAGGCTGACCGAGTGGGTGGCCGGATCGAAAACCGGCGGGTTGCGGTCGGTTTCGGCATACGGTTCGGCGACCGGCCCTTCGGCCAGGCGCGCGGCCTCCGCCAGCATCGATCGCACGGTGTCGCCGTCCAGGTCCCCGAACGCTCCGGTCCGCAGGATGTCGTCGAGTCCGTACACCTCGAACAAATTGAACTCGAGGTCACGCACGTTGCTCTTGTAATGGCTCACGAGCCAGGGCCTTTCGAGAAACGGCCGGTGTACCGGCGAGGGATTCGGCGGGCGCACGGATAGGTGCTCACCCACGGCACACTGTGCGGCACCGATGACGCGAAAGCAATCTTATGTTAATAACCACTAAGTAGATGGTCGGATGTCCAACGGCATTCAATCCGCTGCTAGCACGTAATTGGCGCAGCTAAGTTAATGCTCGCTAAGTGGTATAAATCACTGCGAGGGGGTGCGGCCGGGATTTCCCGCCGTTTCGATCCGCTCCCCGATGGCTACGAGGACGTCGACGAGATCGGCGCGCCGCCGGAAGCGGGGATTGCGTACGGCATCGATGACGACGGTGACGATCGCGCGGCTGAGCACCCGCGCGACGGGCGCGGATAGATCCGGCCGCACCGCCTGCAGCATGCGGGCCCACTGGGCGATGCCGTCGAGGCGCACCCTCCGGTAGCGCTGCACCCCGTCGCCAGGAAGATGCCGGGTCTCGCTGACCGTGATCGCCAAGAGGTCGGGTTCGTCGACGCCCAATTGCGCGAAGCTGCGCATGAGCGAGCGCAGGGACTCCTCGGCGCTGCGTCCCTCTGCGATCGCCCGGGCGAGCAGCAGTCGGAGCCACTCGTCCTGGCGCCGGACGATCTGGTCCAGCAACTCCGCCTTGCTGGAGAAATGGTGATACAGGGCGGGTCCGGTGACGCCGACGGCCGCACCGATGTCCTCGATGCCCACCGCGGCGTAACCGCGGGTGCTGAACAGCCGCGCCGCCTCGGCGAGCATTCGCTCCGAGCGCAGCGCTCGGTCCAGTGCGGTGTTGCCGATCTCGGTGCGCGGTGGCCGGCTCGGCGCGTGGCCGTTCGGGTGTTCGGGCATCCGGGTCGTGATCACCGCCGCGACGGCGGCGTCGAGCACTTGCGCGGCGGCCGGCGCGGGCAACTCGGCGCGGTGATAGGAGGGGCTGACCGCGATCGACAGCACGCACCAGCTCAGCAATTCGACATCGGCCGTGCTCAGTTCGGGTCGGCGTAAGTGGATCGTGTGTCGTAGGTAGCGGGTGAGCCGTGCGGCGCGGACGAGCACCGCGGTCTTGTCGGCGGCGGTCAGATTGCGGAACTCCAGTTGCCACAGCCGCGGCAGGCCGCGCAACTCCAGCGCGACCCGGACCAACTCCGCCGTTACCGCGCCGCCGGAGTCATCGGCGCGATATGCGGCGTCCAGCCGGTTCAAGGTGTCGTCGAGGCCGACCAGCAGGCATTGGCCCAAAAGTTGCTGTTTGTTGCGGAAGTGTCGATACAACGCCGTCGCCGAGATGCCCACCGCAGCCGCGATGTCGGCCATCGTCGTGCCGTAATAGCCGCCGTGCGTGAAGGCGTCGACCGCGGCGGCCAGGATCATCTCGCGTCGATGCGGTGGTCTCCGCCGTGGTTGTCCGCTGTTCGCCTGTGTGCCCATCGCGGTCAGTGTCGCGCATCGGGCGGTCCGCACCAGCTATCGGGCCGCCCCCCGGGGTCGACCCGATAGCTGGTGGGCCGTGGGGATCTGTCGCGGCCACCGGTCCGTATGACGATTTCGTCACGGGCCACGCCGATGTCCTACTGTCGAGTAGGCTTCCCGCAGCTATCACCAGCCCGGGGATCGTTGTCCCACCAGGTAAGCAGAGGGAGCCCGCCCGTGAGCGCTGACACCGCGGACGCCACAGCACTGTCCACCATCGCGGCCCGGCTGCGCATTGCGACGACCGTCATCCTGCGGCGCGCCCGGAGAGATCCCGACGAACGGCGGCTGTCCGCGACGCAGTGGGCGGTCTTAGGACGGCTGCACCGATACGGCGCCATGGCCGCGGTCGACTTGGCGCGGCTGGAGATGCTGCGGCCGCAGACGATGCGCAACGTGGTCGACGGCTTGCGCGACCAGGGTCTGATCATCGGTGTGCGCGACCCGAACGACGGACGCCGGGTGAATCTGACTCTCACCGACGAAGGCCGCGCGTGGGTGTGCGGACATCAAGCGTCCGCGAACGACGCGCTGGCGCAAGCGTTGTCGGAGAGTTTGCGGACGGGTGAGTTGCACAAGGTCGGCGAGGCGCTGGATCTGCTCGAGCGCATCGCTTACGGTGACCGGGGAGCGGATGCGCTGATCGCGGGCGGTCTCGGCGCCGGGTCACTGGTGGCCGATTCGCGATGACTCGGCCGCCGCCCGGCCGGGGTCGGCGGGCGGCGTGAGCGCCCGGGTCCAGAGATCGATGATCGCCCGGCCGCATTCGTCGGCGGTGCGGCCGGGCGGCGGATCGAGGACCGCGCCGTGGATCTGCGCCTCCACCGCCTGTACGAGCAGCAACGCCGTCAACCCCGGGTCGTCGCCGCCGACCTCGAGGCGGCGCAGATGGAATTCCACTTCGTCGGCGAGGACCCGTTCGAGTTGTCGGAGGCGTTCGACACCCGCGGCGGTGCGAGGGGCCTGATCGAAGAGCAGCCGGTGCATCTCCGGTTGAGCCGTGTGCAACCGCGTCACGGCGACGACCAGTTGCCGGATGGTGTCGACCAGAGGCGGCTGTTCGGCACGCAGGCGCCCGGCCGTTTCCAGCAGCGCCTGGGAAGCGTGCCGCAGGTGCCGTTCGGCGAGTGAGTAGAGCAGTGCGTCCTTGTCGGGGACGTAGTGATAGAGGGTGCCGATGGAGACGCCGGCGAGTTCGGCGATCTTGTTGGTCGTCGTCGCGGCGTAACCGTGCTGCTGGAAAAGTCGAGCAGCGGCGTCGAGGATCGCGTCGAAGGTGAACTCCGACCGCTGCTGGCGCGGGATTTTCCTGGGTGTCGACATGGCGTCCTGAAGTCGAGTTGGCAAAACCGAGGATTGCTCGAATTATTGTCACATGCACGCTTCTTACCTCGCCTTTCTCCCCGACGACCTACGCCGGAGCTGGGATTTTCGGCCCCAGTCGAGCACTTGGTCGTGGCGCGGCCATCAAGTCCACATCGAACGGGTCCACCGGCCGGACGCGGACGTTCGGATGATCTTGATCCACGGCGCCGGTGGTCATGCCGCGGCGATGTGGCCGTTCGCGGCGCTGGCGGCGGCGCGCGGTTTCGACGTGCGGGTCCCCGACCTGCCCGGCTACGGCCACACCCGCGTCCCGTCGTCCCGCGCGATCCGGTATGCGGACTGGGTGGACTGCGTCGACGATATGGTCCGTGCGGTCAAGGTGGCGGATTCGCGGCCGTTGGTGCTGGTGGGGGCGAGCGTGGGCGGGATGCTGGCGTACACGGTGGCGGCCCGCACCGGCATGGTGGACGCGCTCGCGGCCACTTGTCTGCTCGACCCACGGCTGGCGCGAGTTCGCGCGGCGGTCGCCCGTCGCCCGTGGCTGGGTCGGTACGGAACACGGTTGCTGGTGCCCGCGATCGACGATCTGCGAATCCCGATGCGGTTGCTCGCGAATATGTCCGCGATATCGAACGATCCCGAGCTGACCCGGGTCGTCTCGGCCGATCCCCACGGCGGTGGCGCCTGGATGCCACTGGGATTCCTGCGAACCTATCTGCGGTCCGATCCCGGTCTCGAACCGGAGGATTTCACCTCCTGCCCCGTATGGCTGGTTCACCCCGGCGCCGATCGGTGGACGCCCTTGGCGCTGAGCCAGTCGTTCTTCGATCGGATCGCCGCTCCCAAACGCCTGGTCGTGCTCGACGCGGCGGGGCATTTTCCCGTGGAGACGCCGGGCATCCACCAGTTGGCCGACGCGTTCGCCGAGATTCGTGACCGGTTGGTCTCCGGTCCCGTGCCGGCCGGGACGTGAAGTCGCGTACGCGCCGACGCCCGTATGGTCACGTGAGCGGCTCGTGATGCGCTCCGAGCCCGCACCGGCGGGGTGGGTAAGGTCTGAAGCGTCGTGGAACGGACGCCACGATGCCGCCGCCGAACAGCTTCGCGCGGACGCGCCGCCCTGCCGAACGAAGAGAGCTGATTGATGCCGACCTCTACAGCGCGCGCACAGATCGGGGTCACCGGTCTGGCGGTCATGGGTAGCAACATCGCACGGAACTTCGCCAGGAACGGCTATACCGTTGCGCTGCACAACCGCAGCATCGCCAAGACCGACGCACTGCTCGAGGCCCACGGCGACGACGGCGACTTCGTGCGGACCGAAACGATCGAGGAGTTCGTCGCCGCGCTGGAGAAGCCGCGCCGGGTGCTCATCATGGTGAAGGCAGGCGCCGCGACCGACGCGGTCATCGAGGAACTCGCGGACGCGATGGAGCCGGGCGACATCATCATCGATGGTGGAAACGCCCTCTACACCGACACCATTCGGCGGGAAGCCGCGATGCGCGAGCGCGGGCTGAACTTCGTCGGAGCGGGCATCTCCGGGGGCGAGGAGGGCGCCCTCAACGGCCCCGCGATCATGCCCGGCGGCCCCAAGGAGTCCTACGACTCGCTCGGGCCGCTGCTGGAATCCATCGCGGCGAAGGTCGACGGAACGCCCTGCTGCACCCACATCGGCCCGGACGGCTCCGGACATTTCGTCAAGATGGTGCACAACGGCATCGAGTACGCCGACATGCAGTTGATCGGTGAGGCCTACCACCTGTTCCGCGACGCGCTCGGTTTCGACGCCAAACAGATCGCGGACGTGTTCACCCAGTGGAACTCCGGCGACCTGGAGAGCTACCTGGTCGAGATCACCGCCGAGGTGCTGAACCAGGTCGACGCGAAGACGGGCAAGCCGCTGGTCGACGTGATCGTCGACGCGGCCGAGCAGAAGGGCACCGGGCGCTGGACGGTGAAGTCCGCGCTCGACCTCGGCGTGCCGGTGACCGGAATCGCCGAAGCGGTGTTCGCGCGGGCGCTGTCCGGTTCTCGCGAGCAGCGAAAGGCCGCGCGGGGTCTGGCTTCCGGACGGCTGGCCGACAAGCCCACCGACGTGGAGCGGTTCACCGAGGACATCCGGCAGGCGCTCTACGCCTCGAAGGTGGTCGCCTACGCGCAGGGCTTCGACCAGATCGCCGCGGGCAGCGCCGAATACGACTGGAACTTGCGCCCGGGTGATCTCGCGACGATCTGGCGTGGCGGCTGCATCATCCGCGCCCGGTTCCTCAACCGGATCAAGGACGCCTACGACGAGAACCCGGCGCTGCCGAGCTTGATTCTCGCACCGTACTTCCGTGAGGCGATCGAGACGGCCATCGACAGCTGGCGCCGCGTCGTGGCCACCGCGACGCTGCTCGGCATTCCGGTGCCCGCGTTCGCTTCGTCGCTGTCCTACTACGACGCCCTGCGCGCCGAGCGTCTCCCGGCCGCGCTCACCCAGGGGCAGCGTGATTTCTTCGGTGCGCACACCTACGAGCGGGTGGACGCCGAAGGCAAGTTCCACACGCTGTGGAGCGGGGACCGCGGCGAGGTTCGCGCCGACTAGCCGGACGCGCTGTCGCAGTGCGGGATTCGTTTCCGCACTGCGACGGAGGTCGTTGTCACTCCCGTGATCCGGCAGCTCGCTCCCACGCACCCCGGCGGAGCAGGCGTAGCCCGTTGAGCCCGACGAGGACGGTGGATCCCTCGTGCCCGGCGACGCCGAGGGGGAGCGGCAGGGTCCCGGCGAGGTCCCAGACCACCAGCACGCCGATGCAGGTGGCGGCGATGGCCAAGTTGGCGATCACCACCCGTCGCGCCTGCCGGGACAACGCGATCACCGCCGGGATCGTGGTCAGGTCGTCGCGCACGACGACGGCGTCCGCGGTCCGCAGGGTCAGGTCGGATCCGGCGCCGCCCATGGCGATGCCGACCTCGGCCGCGGCGAGCGCAGGGGCATCGTTGATGCCGTCGCCGACCACGGTCAGTTTCCGCCCGCCGGCTTGCAACTCGCGCACCGCGATCATCTTGTCGTCGGGCAGCAGTTCCGCCCGGACGTCGGTGATGCCGACACATTCGGCGAGCCGATCGGCGGTGGCGGTGTTGTCGCCGGTCAGCAGTATCGGCGCGCTGCCGGTCAGCGCGGTCGTCGCGCGCACGGCCGCCACCGCTTCGGGCCGGAGCTGGTCGGTCAATGCGAGCACTCCGATCGGTTCGTGCTCGCAGGTCACGACCACGGCGGTGTAGCCGCTCGCGTGGAAGGCGTCGACAGTTGTGTGGGCGTCGCGGGTGGGTTCCCGCGCGGCGGGGGAGCCGACGCCGATGAGACGGTCACCGACACGGGCGGTCACGCCGCGACCTGGGTGGGCCGTGAATTCGGTGACCTCGGGCAGCCGCAGCTCTCGGGTGCGGGCCGCGCGCACGATCGCCGCCGCGAGGGGGTGCTCGCTCGGGTGCTCGGCCGCGGCGGCGAGCCGAAGCACCTCGGCGTCGGTGAATCGTTGGTCCAGGCAGCGGATCTCGGCAAGTTCCGGGATGCCGCGGGTCAGGGTGCCGGTCTTGTCGAAGGCGACGTGCGTGGTGGCGCCGAGCTTTTCCATGACCACCGCGGATTTGACCAGGACACCGTGACGCCCCGCGTTGGCGACGGCCGCCAGCAGGGGCGGCATGGTGGCCAGCACCACCGCGCAGGGGGAGGCGACGATCATGAACGTCATCGCTCGCAGCAGCGCTCGCCGCACGTTGTCACCGAGCAGCAGCGGGATGGCGAACACCGCGAGGGTGACCGCGACCATGCCGACGGAGTAGCGCTGTTCCACCTTCTCGATGAAAAGCTGGGTGCGCGCTTTGGTTCGGGCCGCCTGCTCGACCAGGGCCGCGATGCGCGCTACCACGGAGTCCCGCGCGCGGCGCACGACGCGGATGCGCAGGGCCCCCGTGCCGTTGAGGGTGCCCGCGTACACCTCGTCGCCCTGGATTTTGTTCACCGGCAACGGTTCGCCGGTGATGGTGGCCTGATCGACCTCACTGCCGCCGGAGAGGACGGTCGCGTCCGCGGCGATCCGCTCCCCGGGCCGCACCACGAGGACGTCTCCGACGCGCAGTTCGGTGGCGTGGACCGTCTCTTCCTCGCCGTCGCGCGCGACCCGGGTCGCGGTGTCGGGTGTGAGGTCGAGCAGTCCGCGCACCGAGTCCTCGGTCCGGGCGGTGGCCAGCGCTTCCAGGGCGCCGGAGGTCGCGAAGATGACGATCAGCAACGCGCCGTCGGTGATCTGGCCGATGGTCGCCGCTCCGATCGCCGCGGCGACCATGAGCAGGTCGACGTCGAGCGTCTTGTCGCGGAGAGCCTGTAAGCCGGCCCACCCGGGTTCCCAGCCGCCCGCGGCGTAGCAGGCCAGGTACATGCCCCAGCGCAGCCACTGGGGGCCATCGGTCAGCTGCACCGCCAGCCCGGCGCAGAAGAAGACCACGGCCACTGCGGCCCAACGGGCTTCGGGCAGGGTGAACAGCCGGGTCCGCCGCACGGGCACGCGACCGGATGGCGGAGTCGGACGAGTCGGCGCGAGCGTCGGCGCGGCCACGGGTCACCTCCAGAACAGCAACGGACAGACGGCCCGAACCATACCAGAACACATGAACATGTCTTCATTTGTTCCTAGAGTATGCTGTTCAGTCATGGGACACGGCGTCGAAGGCAGGGACCGCCCTGCCGTGCGCTTGGATCCCGAATCGGCCACCCATGTGGCGACCACGTTGCAGGCGCTGGCCACACCGAGCCGCTTGATGATCCTTACCGAACTGCGCCAAGGGCCGCTGCCGGTGAGCGCGCTGGCCGATGCCATCGGCATGGAACAGTCCGCCGTCTCCCACCAGCTTCGGCTGCTGCGCAATCTGGGTCTGGTCACGGGCACTCGCACCGGCCGCAGCATCGTCTACAGCCTCTACGACAACCACGTCGCCCAACTGCTGGACGAGGCGATCTACCACAGCGAACACCTGCGCCTCGGCTTGTCCGACCGTCCTGAGGCCGCGGTCTGACCGACCCCGCGCACTGGCGATCCGGCTGCACGGCAAGTCTTTCACCCGCTTCGGGTGATGTCGGCCCGGTGCGGCGGTGGCACCGTCCAGGAAATGACGGCCCCGGCGATGGTGGACAACCGGTACGAGTTCGCGAATGGCTATCCGATCGAGTCTTCCGCGACTCGGGCATGGGACGACAGCGTGTTCCAGCGCGCCGTGGTCGCGTACCGGTTCTGGTATCCGACCGTGTCGATGGAAGGAATCTTCAACGGCAACAGGGAGATCGGACTGAACGACAACCGCGCGGTCGGAATCGCCTCTACCGGGCCGCGGCATATCGGGTTCACTCTGAATTCCGATACCCCGTATGGCGCCGCGGTGCTGGATCTGTCGGCGGGGCCGATGGTGGTCGAGCTTCCGCCGGGACCGTACATCGGCCTGGTCGACGATCATCATCAACGGTGGATCACCGATCTCGGCATTCCAGGGCCCGACCGAGGGCAGGGCGGCACTTACGTCATCGTTCCTCCCGGCTACGCGGGGGCGCTGCCGGATCGGGCGCACGTCGGGCGATCCGCGTCCTTCAAAGTGCTGCTCGCCGTGCGCGCGCTGCCGCTCGGTGGCGACCCGGCCGAGGCGATGGATGCGCTGCGGGCGGTCCGGGTGCACCCGCTCGAGGAGGCGGGCGCGGTGCTGGACATCATCGACACCACCGAGTTGGCTATGGACTCCACCTGTTTGTGCTGGGAAGCCGACATCTCTTACTGGCGGGTGCTGCACGGGATTCTCGAGACGGAACCGGTGGTGCCGGAGTTCTTGCCGATGTATGGGCTGCTCGGGGCGATCGGTCTCGAGCGAGGCGTTCGGTTCGCGCCCGACCGCCGGTCCGCGGCGCTGTTGACGGCCGCGGCGCGGACCGGGCGCGGTCAATTGCTCGTATCCGCGTTCGCCAGTGGCCGGCCGGACCGCATGGCCTGGCCGGACCGTCGCTGGGAATGGGTGGGACTGGTCGCCGACAACGGCGACTTCCGGACCGCCTCCGGTCTCGACCTCGAAGCGCGCGACCGGTGGTTCGCCCAAGCGATCATCGCCTCACCGGCCATGTTCCGGCGGCAGGTGGGCGGCGGATCGCTGTATTGGCTCGCCATGCGGGACGGGCGAGGGGATTACTTGGACGGTAGTGCCACTTATACCCTCGATATACCGCGGCCGGTGCCGGCCGGGCTGTTCTGGTCCGTGACGGTCTACGACGCGCAGACTCGCTCGCAGATCCAGGCCGACCAGGGCAAGGCCGCCCTCCGGTCGCTGTTCGAGTTGTGCGACCTCCCGCCCGACGGCCCCGTGCGGCTGCACTTCGGCCCCATTCCTCCTGACGGCGACGAGACCCGCTGGCTGCAAACCGTCCCCGGCCGCGGATGGTTCGCCTATCTGCGCATCTACGGACCCGAGGAAGCGGCGTTCGACCAGACTTGGCGGCCCGGCGATTTCGAGCGCGCGAGCTGATCGAGTGTGGCGACGGCCCTCGTGGCTCGGCCTATGGGGCGGGATGGCAGCGCTTGCGTCTCTGGTCCGGGATTTCCGCGCGGAGCAACTCGATCAAGCCAGGGAATCGGTGCTGGAGTTCGGCTCTGCGTAGTTGGGCCATATTGCTGTTGCCGCGATCGACCTGACGGATCAGCCCGGCCTGGCGAAGAACCCGAAAGTGGTGCGTGAGTGTCGCTTTCGATACCGGGAGGCCGAACGAACTGCAATGGCGCTCGGTGCCGTCGGGCTCGGCGAGGAGCGTGAGGATCACCTGGCGGCGATGCCGATCGGCGAGCGCGGCGAACACCGAACCGAGTTCCATCTCCTCCGGTGCGGGCTGATCGCTGCCGGGCACGGCGAACCTCCTCCATAGGTACGTCTTGCATCGTACCTCAGTGGCCGCTAGCGTCCGAGGTATGAAAAATCTCGTACCTGATCACGCGCCCTACGTCCTCGTCGGTTTCGCCCACCCCAAACCGGAGCGCGCGGCGGAACTGCGTGAGTTGCTGTTGTCCTTCGTCGAGCCCACGCGCGCCGAAGAAGGTTCGTTGGAGTATCACTTCCACGAGGACAAGGACCGGCCGGGCACGTTCGTCTTCTACGAGGTATGGCGGTCCAAGGAAGATCTCGATCGTCATTTGGCCCTGCCGCACATGCGGGCGTTCTGGGACAAGCGCATGGACTACCTCGAACGGGATCTCGACATCCGCTGGCTGTCGATGCACAGCCCGTATCCGCGCCCGGTCGCAGGCTGACCACCCGATCGATCCGCTGCTTGACCTGGAGCGCACTCCAGCGCTTAGGGTGCGCTCATACAGGGTTGTCCAGCAGAAGGGATCACTTCATGGAGCTCGGTTTTCACATACCAATCTTCGATATCGACGGTGGCACCACCGCCATCGCCGGTGAGCTGGCAAGGGTGGGCGCGGCGGCGGAAGAATCCGGCGCGACGTGGCTGTCGTTCATGGACCACTACTTCCAGATAGAGCCGACCGGCCTGCCCGCGGAGGCGAACATGCTGGAGGGGTACACGACCCTCGGCTATCTGGCCGCGCACACTTCGCGCATCGACCTCGGACTGCTCGTCACCGGCGTGACCTACCGTCACCCCGGTCTGCTCGCCAAGATCGTCACCACCCTCGACGTCCTCTCGGGCGGCCGGGCGGTCCTCGGGATCGGCGCCGCGTGGTTCGAGCGCGAGCACCGCGGGCTCGGTGTGCCGTACCCGCCGACCGCCGAACGGTTCGAGCGGCTGGAGGAGACGCTGCGCATCTGCCGCCAGATGTGGGACCCGCAGGACAACGGGCCGTTCGACGGGAAGTACTACCAGCTGGCCGAGACGCTGTGCTCGCCGCAGCCCATCAACCGGCCGAAGGTGCTCGTCGGCGGCGGGGGAGAGCGCAAGACGCTGCGGTTGGTCGCGCAGTACGGCGACGCCTGCAATCTGTTCGGCTCCTCGCCCGGGGACGTCGAGCACAAACTCGACGTGCTGCGCAGGCATTGTGATGACGTCGGCCGCGACTATGACGAGATCCGTAAGACGATCATCGCCAACAACCCGCGGCCGAGCCCGGAAAACCGCGACGAATTCGTCCGGCAGATGGCCGACTACGCCGAACTCGGCATCGAGACGGCCATCGTCACTCCGACCACAGGCTCACCGGCGGCATGGATCGACGGCATGGCGCCTGCCGTCCCGCAACTGGCGGAACTCGGCTGAGGTATCCGGCGCGGGCCCGGATCGCTTGCGGGATTCCGGGCCCAGCCGGTGCGCCGACCATCGGTGCGCGCCGTACGAACCGGCGGGGCAGCGGTCCTACAGTTTGTAGCCGATCTGACGCAACAGCTGCTTCCGGGCCGCCTGGTCGTCGGCATCTTCCACGCCGAGCGGCGGCGAACCGTCGATCACTCCGATGATTCCTCTGCCGAGTTCGGTTTCCGCGATCAGAACCTCGACGGGATTGGCTGTGGCGCAGTAGATTCCGCAGACCTCCGGGACCTGCTGCACGGCGTTAAGCACGTTGACGGGGTAGCCCTCGCGGAGAAAGACGATGAACGAGTGTCCCGCACCGATGTCGACCGCGTTCTTGGTGGCGAGCTCGACGAGTGCGTCGTCGTTGCCGGAGCGGCGGACCAGGCGCGGTCCGGAGGCCTCGCAGAACGCCAGCCCGAAGCGCAGGTGCGGACCGACTCCGACCAGCGCCTCGTGCAGGTCTTCGACGGTCTTGATGAAATGGGACTGTCCGATGACGACGTTGAGATCATCCGGTTTGTCGATGCGCACGGCTGTCAGCTCCACAGCGACATACTGCGCCCCGACGACGTCGATTCATAGCATTTCGACATTTGTTCCGCGCGTCGCGAACGGTCCCGGAATCACCCACCGTGGGTGCCCCCCGGCCGGAAAGGCAGGTCCACGACCAGTGCGGTGGCGTTGTCCCTTCCACCGGCCAGGAGGGCGGCATCCACCAAAGTGTTCGCGATCGTGGGAGCCGCGTCGCCCCGCGCGAGGATGGCTTTGACCGCGGCTATGCCGAGTGGCTTGTGTACGCCGTCGGTGCTCAGCAGCAGTCTGCCCGTGCTCGAGCCGGTGGCGGCGTATCCGATCGCGTCCGGCCGCACGGTGCGCGCCGAGGTGGTGACCAGATGATCCATTCGCGGGGTGGAGGCGAGCCCGCGGGTGCGGTACACCTCGGCTACGGTGTGGTCCGTCGTGATCTGGTGCAACACTCGCCCGTTCCACCGATACGCGCGACAGTCGCCGACCCACGCCACCTCGCAGGGGCCATCGGGTTGATCGGCGGCCGGAAGCACCGCGACCACGAGCACGCTGTCGGCCGAAGGCTCCGGGACCTCGCGCAGGAGTTCCTCCTGGGCCGCGAGAATTCCCGCGCGCGCTCCGTCGGCGGCGGCGGAGCGCGCCGCCGCGGCGGCGACCGTGCGTGCCGCGCGGGCTCCGAGCAGATGATCTCCGACGCCGTCGGCGACGACGTACGCCGTCGCTCCGGTCACGGCGTCGGTCTCGATCGCCACCGCGTCGGCGTTGATCGACCGTGACGCGCGCCGACTGGCCGAAGCGCCGGTCGTTCCGCCCAGCCGCGGTGTCTGGATCCGCGGCATGCTCGCGGTGGTACCGGTAAACACGAACTGGTCTCCTCGTAGCTGGGCTCTGAGTGCTGCCGACCAGCACCCTTCAAGGACACCGCATCAGTATTTGGACTTGGCGAGAGTCCGTTGTGTGAACGCTGAGAATTCGCTCTCGATCAGGTCACGACGGGCGTCCCGGCCGGTGGCGCTGCCCGCCTTCCGGCCGGAGCAGACGCTGTCGCGTGCTGCCGCCGGCGGGCGGACGAAGGGCGCATTGATCGATCACCGCTGTACCTTGTGCCGCAGTCCACAGCGCGGGACGCATTTCGCAACATTGTTTCTGGATTCCGGCAATCGATCGGCTCACTGTTCGTTGCTCGGCGCATTTACGTTCTCCGCTGTGAAGCAGGGGTGCGCGCAGCGCGCAAATCACCGAAGCCGGTCACGTTTGTCCGATTTGTTCGGCTCTCGCCGCACAATTCGACGGATATCTGTGGCGACCGCAAATTCGGAGCCGTCGGCTCGTTACGTCCCAGCGCGGGTGCCCGACCGGTGCGTGTCCACGTCTGTTCGGCGCTGACGCAGCCGACAACCGCTCTGCCACAGATCAATCGACGCGCCGAGTCGGGCCGTGCAGCGGATCCGCCGGCGTCCGACAACGCGCGCCGCCCCGGGTACAGGCGTGTTCAGGAACGGAGTACTACGTGGTCATCAGTCCCGCCGAGGACGCCTCCCTACGATTCGCGCCGCGGCTGATCCCGCCGCGCGGAGGCGTGCCCACCCCGGTGCTCGTGGTCGCCGCGATGGTCAGCATCCAGCTCGGCGCGGTCATCGCCAAGCACCTGTTCACACTCGCGTCGCCGGTAACGGTCGCGTGCGGCCGGATCATGCTCGCGGGCGTGTTCGCCGTGCTGCTGTGGCGGCCGTCGCCGCGGCTCGAGCGCAGGGCCCTGCTGCCGGTCGCCGGGCTCGGCGTGGCCATCGCGGGCATGAACCTGTGCTTCTATGCGGCCCTGGACCGCATCCCGCTGGGCATGGCGGTGACGATCGACTTCATCGGTCCGCTCGCCGTCGCCATGATCGGGTCGCGGCGCACCCGCGACGCGCTGTGGGTGACGCTCGCCGGAGCGGGCGTTCTGCTGCTGGTCGACAGCGAAGGGCCGGTCTCGTGGAGCGGGGTGCTGTTCGCGGCGGCAGCCGGTGCGGGATGGGGCGCTTACATCACGTGCGGCGCCGTGGTGGGCAGGCACACCGCCGGACACGACGGACTGGCGTTGGCCATGGGCCTCGGCGGACTGCTCGCCGTGCCGGTGGTGGTCGCGAATGACGCTGTGGCGCTGACGGATCCGGTGTTCCTGGCGGCCGCGGCGGCGTTGGCCGTGCTCTCGTCGCTGCTGCCGCATGCCATCGAGATGGCGGCCTTGCGCCGGATCACGCCCGCGGTGTTCGGCGTCATGATGAGTTTGGAACCCGTGGTGGCCGCGGGCGTCGGGCTGCTGTTGCTCGGCGAGCAGATGCGGGCGGCGCAGTGGTCGGGTATCGGCCTGGTGGTCGTGGCGTGCGTGGGAGTGGCGCGCGGTTCCCGTGCCGACGCCGTCGGCGATCGGGCGTATGCCGAAATGGCGGTGTCCAGCGCTGTAGACAAAACCACCTAGGTTTTCCGGATGTCGGCAGCGCTCACGTATTTCCGTCGCGGCTGCCGACAGACATGATGACTAGGCAGAATGCATTCCGCACGCGACGATTTCGCTAGAGGGAGAAGTTGTCGGTGACGTAGACAACATCCGAAACTCGGTTGAATTCCCCGCCTTACCGGCGGGTACGTGATCGAATGCTCTGCAACTGATGTCGCGAACCCGTGTGATGCACCGGTTCAGTAATCCGGGAGGTTGTGGCTGTGGCCGACGCAAGCGTGCCCACGCTGCGTCCGTCCGAGCTGGAGAGGTTGGCTCAGCTCGACGAACACAACGAACTCTCCGCCGACCAGGTGCGATCGAGCTCGCAGCGGATGGGCGTGCCGGAGGAGGACCTGTGGCGGTGGCTGGAGGACCGCCGCAGTGCGTCCGCGCCCACCAGACGCATCGATGTCCCCGAGCGGCCGCCCGCCCACGTCGAGGTTCCCGACCCGCCGACCGCCCACGTCGATGTATCCGACCCGACCACCACACGCGTCGAGGTTCCCGACCCGCCGACCACGCGCATAGATGTCCCTGATCCGCCGACCACCCGGATCGATGGCCCTGAGCCACCGACCAGGCACGTGGGGTACGGCGAGATCAACCACCGGCAGTCCCGCATCATCACGCTTCCCGAAGCGGCCGGAGGCGGGCTGCTGCCGCAGATCTCCGACGGGGACGTCACCACTTTCCGGGCCGATGCCTACCGGAGCCTGCCACCGGAAGAATTCGCGCGCATCGACGCCGTCTACGCCGACGGGATCCAGCTGGCCTGCCGGTGGCTGGCCGAACACACCGGGCGATCGTGCAGGCACGACCTGAACCAGAACGGCGTCGGCAGCTGGCTGGGGCCGCGCGGGGCAGGCCTGGCCGAATACATGCTCTCGGTGCTGCAACCTCGCCTCAGCGTGCCGGACCGCTTCCAGCAGGGCGCCGGTTTGGTGGACGAGTGGAACGACATTCTGAGCCTGTACCGATTCCTCGGCGGCCTCGTCGCCGACAGCCCCAGCCGCGGGCACACGATCACGCGCCTGCGCGGCGCCCAAGCGGCGTTCCTGCTGCACGGGATGCGCCTGGATCTGCCGCCGGACCTGGCCTACTCGGTCGGGCCGGGGCTGACGACGGTCCCGATCGATGACGACCTGGTCGCCCGGGTCCGGGCCAGGACCGCCGATCCGGTGGACGCGGCGGCGATCGTCACCGCGCTCTTCACCGGCGCCACCGCGATGGAACTCAACGCGATCCCCTGCGTCGCGCTCGCCGCGGACGCGCTGATCTTCAACGGCCCGATCGGTTACACCCACGCTCCGGACCTGTACGTGTGGGTGATTCCGCCGTCGGCGCGGCCTCTGCTGTACGAAGCCCGCGTCCACCAGGAATCACGCCCCACACCGAACACCAAGCTGTTCGCCGGCGCCATCGGCGGAGCGGGTTTCCGCCTCCGCAGGCTCGCCGCGGCGTGCGAGGTGACGCTGCCGGATCTGTACCACTGGCATCACAGCTGGATCCGCGAAGCGGGACTGCTCCGGAAGTCGGAACAATCGACACCGGTCCGCAATACCGATCTGCTCTTCGGTCTGAAACTCGCGCCACGGCCACGCCGCCGCCGCGCACGCTGACGCCGGGGCGTCGAGCAGGTCACCCGGCGTCGTCGAGCAGATGCCGTGGTGCGGCCTGCCGCCACGAGTCGTGCACGATGGCTTCGAGTTCCTCCCGGTCGTCGAGGGCGGTCAGCCGCGCACGGACCCAGGCGTTGCCTGCTTCGTGCGCGGCGATCCAGAACTTGTCCGGTTCGGCGACGACGAGTTCGTCGCGGTCGGCGATGGGGCAGCGGACCGCCATCGAGGTCTCGGACTCGGGAAGGGTGAGGAACAGCTTGCCCGCGACCCGGAAGGTCGGCATCCCCCAGGTGAATTGTTCGGATGTCTCCGGTAGCGACAGCGCGAAGGCCCGGACATCGTCCCCGGTGAAACTCATGCACCGAATCCTGCCAGCTCGCAAGGGAAGTCTCGGACCCGGTCGGATCACGGCGGAGATCGCCCACGCGATGCCGGGCCGATCCATAGGGCACCGTGCCAACGCGGCCGTCCGCGCGTTGTGAGCTACCCAGTAATCGACTCGGCGCCACGGCGTTCGCCGTCCAGCCCCCTATCGTCTGCGCAACAGCCAGTGAGGTCGAGAGGCAGTTTCGGATGGTCGGCACGCGCGAGAAGTTGGAGCAGTTGCGGGGCACCCTCGCGATCGCCGAGGAGCCTGCCGGTGCGTCCGGCATCGCGAAACGACAGAACAAAGGCATCCCCAGCGCCCGCGAGCGGGTGCGATCGCTGCTCGACCCGGGAACGTTCGTCGAGATCGGCGCACTCGCGCGCACGCCGGGAGCGCCGGACGCGAAGTACGGCGACGGAGTGGTCACCGGGCACGGTCGCATCGACGGGCGGCCGGTCGTGGTCATCGCGCACGACCAGACGGTCTACGGCGGCTCGGTCGGCGAGATGTTCGGCCGGAAGGTCGCCCACATCCTGAAGTTCGCCTTCGAGAAGGCGTGCCCGGTGGTGGCGATCAACGATTCCGGTGGCGCCCGGATCCAGGACGCGGTGACTTCGCTGGCCTGGTTCGCGCACATGAGCCGACGCCAGGAACGGCTGTCCGGGTTCGTTCCGCAGGTCTCCATCATGCTCGGCAAGTGCGCCGCCGGTTCGGTGTACGGCCCGGTGAACACCGACGTGCTCGTCGCTACCGAGAACTCCTACATGTTCGTCACCGGACCCGAGGTGATCAAGACGGTGACCGGCGAGGACGTGACCGCGGAGGAGTTGGGCGGCGCCCACGTGCAGGCGCGCAACGGCACGATCCATCACGTGACCGCCACCGAGCAGGAGGCGTTCGACTGGGCCCGCAAATACCTGAGTTACCTGCCGTCGAGCTGCTTGGAGCAGGCGCCGATCGTGAACCCGGGTCTGGAACCCGAGATCACCGCCACCGATCTCGAGCTCGAGTCGATCATCCCGGACTCCGACCGCGAGGGATACGACATGCACGAGATCCTGCTGCGCATCTTCGACGACGGCGATTTCCACGAGATCCGTTCGGCCACCGCGGCGAATCTGATCACCGGCTTCACGCGCGTGGACGGCCGCAGCGTGGGTGTCGTCGCCAACCAGCCGCTGGTTCTCGGCGGCGCGGTCGACGCGAAATGCTCTGACAAGGCAACGCATTTCATCAGGCTGTGCAATGCCTTCGGCATTCCCCTGGTGTTCGTGGTCGACACTCCCGGCGTGCTCCCCGGCGTGGAGGAGGAGCGCAACGGTGTCATCGTCCGCGGCGGTCGCGTGTTCCGCGCGATCATCGAGGCGACCGTGCCCATCATCAACGTGGTGGTGCGCAAGTCCTACGGCGGCGCGTACGGCTTCATGGCGTGCAAGCAACTCGGCGCCGACATCAGCCTCGCCTGGCCCACCGCCCGCATCGCGGTGATCGGTGCCGAGAGCGCGGTCGACATCGCGGGCAGGCGTCAGCTGTCACAGGTGCCGGAGGAGCAGCGCGCAGCCGTACGAGAGTTCATGATCGACCAGTACAACGCTACCGTGGCGACGCCGTGGATCGCGGCGGAACGCGGATACATCGACGCCGTCATCGAACCTTCCCGTACCCGGCTGGAAATACGGCACGCGCTGCAGCTCCTGCGGGACAAAGAGGCGGCTGCCGAACACAACCCGCGCAAGCACAGCCTGTACCCGATGTAGTAGCGGTTTCCCTGCCGCCGGGCCGGGTATGCGCCCGGATGGGAACGAAGGTCCGCGGTCGGAGGAGTTGCGGGCATGGACTGGTTCACCGCATCCGAATATTGGTTGAGCAGGCAGCTGCTGACTCGCGGTGTCGCAGCCGTCTATCTGATCGGCTTCGTGGTCGCCGCCCGCCAATTCCGGGCGCTGATCGGGGAGCACGGCATGCTGCCCGTGCCGCGCTGGCTGGCCCGGCGCTCCTTCCGGCGCACGCCGAGCATTTTCCATGTCCACTATTCCGACCGGTTCTTCGCCGTCGTGTCGTGGTTCGGTGCGGCGTTGGCCGCGGCGATGGTGGCCGGCGCCGCCGATCTGGTGCCGCTATGGGCAGCGATGCTGATGTGGGCGCTGTTGTGGGTGCTCTACCTGTCGATCGTCAACGTGGGGCAGGACTGGTACGCGTTCGGGTGGGAGTCACTACTGCTGGAATGCGGGTTCCTGGTGATCTTCCTCGGCAACGACCGCACCGCGCCGCCGGTGCTGGTGCTGTGGCTCGCCCGCTGGTTGCTGTTCCGGGTGGAGTTCGGCGCCGGACTGATCAAACTGCGCGGTGACCGGTGCTGGCGCGATCTGACCTGCCTGTATTACCACCACGAGACGCAGCCGATGCCGGGGCCGCTGAGCTGGTTCTTCCACCATTTGCCCAAGCCGCTGCACCGGGCGGAGGTACTGGGCAACCACTTCGCGCAGCTCGTCGTGCCCTTCGGGTTGTTCGCGCCGCAGCCGGTGGCGAGTATCGCCGCGGCCGTCGTCGTCGTCACCCAGCTGTGGCTGGTGCTGTCGGGCAATTTCGCCTGGCTGAACTGGCTGACGATCGTTCTCGCGTGCAGCGCCGTGAGTGGGTCCGCGGCCTCGGCGGTGCTCCCGGTGCCCGCAGCGCCGTCGCTGCCGGGACCGCCGGCGTGGTTCACCGGCCTGGTCATCGCGTTCGCTGCGTCGGTGGTCTTCCTGAGTTACCGTCCCGCCCGCAATCTGATCTCGAGTCATCAGGCCATGAACCGGTCGTTCGACCCCTATCATTTGGTCAACACCTACGGAGCGTTCGGCAGTATCGGCCGCACCCGTTACGAGGTGGTCGTGGAAGGCACCGACGAGCCGGCCGTCACCGACCGGACGCGGTGGAAGGAATACGAGTTCAAGGGCAAGCCCGGTGATCCGCGCCGGCTCCCGCGCCAATGGGCCCCGTACCATCTGCGGCTGGACTGGCTCATGTGGTTCGCCGCCGCCTCACCGCGTTACGCGCAGTCGTGGCTGGGCCCCTTCTTGACACGACTGCTGGAAAACGACGCGGCCACGCTGCGACTGCTACGGAACAATCCGTTCCCGCAGGCCGCACCGCGCTTCGTCCGGGCGCAACTGTATCTCTACCGCTTCACCACACCTCGCGAATTGGCTCGCACCCGAGCGTGGTGGGACCGCACGCTGGTGACCCGATACGTTCCGCCCCTCTCACTGGATGACCTGCATTACCGCAGCCGTTCCGGTCGGCAATGACGCGTTGGTCGGCTCCACCGCGGGCCGAGAATCCATGCCGGACAACGGCTTGCGCTCGAAGCACAGGCCGGGGGTGGCATTCGCCACAACGGGCGTGGCGACGATCGACGGAGAAACCGGGTATGCGCCCGAATGACGCAATCGACCGAAGGAGGATGTCATGTCCATCTCGGCCTCGCGCTCGCAGTATCGCGCCGCCCGACGCGGCGGCAGCGGCTATCCCGGCACGGAGCTGCCCGTCGAATGGACCATCGCGGCATGGGTTTTGGTGTTGACGGTGCTGAGCCTCGCGCTGGCGCTCCTGTAGGAACGCCACCCGGCGAAGAGCGGGGACCAGCTGAAGGCCCGCTTCGCTGGAGCAGGAAGCTCAGCATTGCACTCACCTACGCGGGAGCTGAGCGGCATCGTGCGCTCGAGAATACTGGCGGTGCGCTACCGATGCGGCGAAAAGTTCTGCACCGCGGCAGGGTGAGTGGACGAGGAGAAGGAGTTCGATCCGTTGGAGGAAATACTACGGCCGCTCATCGTGCTTCTCGGTACGGTGGCCATCACCGTGACGGCCGGTCTGCTGTTCGATCGCTTACTGCGTTACAGCGCCCGTAGACGCCCGGGCAACCAACTTCCCACTCTATTGCGCCGGGTGCAATTGCCTGTGCAGGTGTTGCTCGGCGCGATGGCCTTGCATGCCACCTACCCGTTGGCCCACCTGGATTTGCGCCAAGACGAGATGATCAGGACCGTCCTGGCGACGGCGGCGATCATGGCAGCGGCATGGGGCGTCATCCGTGCCGCCGACGCGGTCGCGGAGAACACGCTGCGCTCGTATGCCCGGCGCACCCAGGACATCATGCGGGTTCGGCAACTGCGCACCCAGCTCGGCCTGGTGCGCCGGATCGTCACCTCGGTCCTGGTGGTCACGACCGCCGCCGTCGTGATCCTGCTGCTGGTGCCGAGCCTGCGGACCCTGGGCACCTCGCTGCTGGCCTCGGCGGGGGTGATCGGCATCATCGCCGGTGTCGCCGCCCAGTCGACACTGAGCAACCTGATCGCCGGATTGCAGATCGCGTTCGGGGACTCGGTCAAGATCGGGGACACCGTTGTGGTGGAGGGAGAGTGGGGCATCGTAGAGGAGATCACCCTCGCATTCCTCACCGTCCGGATCTGGGACGACCGCAGACTGACCATGCCGGTCTCCTACTTCAACAACAAGCCGTACGAGAACTGGTCGCGTGGCGGGCCGCAGATCACCGGTACGGTTTTCCTGTACCTGGACCACAGCACACCGGTGCCGCTTTTGCGTGAGCACTTGCAGGAGTATCTGCGAACGCGCGCGGATTGGGACGGTCGCGCCTGGGGTCTGCAGGTCACCGACAGCACGCCGACGAACATCGTGGTGCGCGCGACGATGTCGGCCGCCGACGCCGACGACGTGTGGAACCTGCGCTGCGCGGTCCGTGAGGAAATGCTCGACTGGCTCGGCCGCAACCACCCCTACGCCCTGCCCAAGATCTCCACCGCGATCACCGAGACCGCCACCGATCGTCATCTGGCGCTGGCGGGCGACCGCGGCGACTGAGCTACCGTCACCGACACGTTGCTGGCGATCGACCCGGGCGGATGTTTCATCGAACCGGTGACCCTGGAAGTGCTGACCGCGACCAGGCGCTGAGGCGAGTGCGCACCGTGGGAAGCCGGCGTTCGGAGTGCGGTGCGCCGAGAGGTCAGCGGTTCGGAACGGTGTGCAGCGTTACCCCGCTCAGCCGCCCGGACTGTATCCGCGCGGTGAGATAGGTGTGTTCCGGTTGGCGGCGGCGGTCGGTGGGCGAGCCGGGATTGAGCAAGCGCAACCCGCTGTCCGCGACGCTGTCCCACGGAATGTGGCTGTGGCCGAAGACGAGTACGTCGGTATCCGGGAAGTCCCGGGCGCAGCGTTCCTCCCGGCCCTTCGCGGGTCCGGTTTCGTGCACCACCGCCAGCCGGAGTCCGTCGAGTTCGGCGCGGGCGACCTCGGGCAGCCGCGTACGCAGCTCCGGACCGTCATTGTTGCCGTAGACACCGACGAGGCGCGCGCTACGTGCCTCCAGGCGGTCCAGCAAGGCGGCCTCCACCCAGTCGCCCGCGTGTACGACCACGTCGGCGGCGTCGACCTCGCGCCAGAGCAACTCCGGCAGATCCCGCGCACGCTTGGGCACGTGCGTATCGGAGATGATGAGCAACCGCATGGTGACCGGTCTACCACGGTTGCGGCGGAGCGCCGATTGTCCCGGTCATGGGGCAGACGACATGGCAGATTGCTTGTGTGATATCTATCACACCCCCTCGGGCTGCCCGGTCGAGATTGGACCTCCGGTCGTGGGTATGCCGGGCGTGACGGTGACGCAGTACAGCGCACCGGTGCGACAGTTTCCATCGCGTTGTCCGGGAGGGCTTGTGTCTTCGATGCTTTCGTTTCTCATGCTCATGCTGATGCTGCCGGGGATGGCGACCGTCGCTGCGTATGTGACGGTGGCGATCAGTGTGTGGCTCGAGGAGCGTCGCGACGCCGCCGACCCCGCGGTTCGGGTCGAAGCGCGCCGCTCGTAGGCCGCGGCCGGTCCGAAATCAGGGCCGGCCTATGCGCGTCACCGGCGCAACCAGCGCGTTACCCCCCGGCGGCGAGGTGCGGCCCTCCAGTCGAGACCGGTGGCGGTCGCGAAGGCGGCGGCGTCGGCGGAGGTGGTCGTCTTCGGGTGATTCCGTGCCCATGCCGTGAAACGGGCGGTGAAGTCACCCTCGCACGCGTGCACCAGCAGCGGGAAACGGCGTGCCACCTCGCCGGCGCGCTTGCGCAACAGCGCCTCCGCCGCGGCGCCGACGGCCTCGGCATCGAATCCGGGCGGCACCGTGGCTCCCGCGACGAGCGCACGCACCAGCGCTGCTTGCCGCTGGGCCAGCGTCGCGTCGTCAGGCGGCCGCGCCGGTCGGGACGCGGCGCTCACGCCAGTACCGCCCTGGCGCCCGCGGTGATCGGCGGGCGGTCGACGGCGGCCGCGATGGCGTCCAGTTCATCGAGCAATTCGGCCGCGAGCGGATAGTTGCCGTCGCGCTCCAGCATGATCGGCGCCGGACGATGCGCGGTGTATTCCGCCACGAGCGCGAGAACTTCGCCGGGAACCGGGTCGGTGTGGGTGTCGTGATAGCGGCCGCCGGATTCGTGACCGCCCGCGACGTGGCAATACGCCACGTGTTCGGCGGGCAGGCGAAGGAGCTCGGCGAGCGGGTCGCGACCGCGGTTGCGGGCGTTCGCGTAGACGTTCGCGAGATCGAGCAGCAGCCATACCCCGGTGCGTTCGACGAGTTCGGACAGGAATTCCGCTTCGGTGTATTCGTCGTCGGGCCAGTCGAACAGCGTCGCGATGTTCTCAACCGCGAGCGGGACGTCGAGCGCCGCCTGGGTTCGGGCGATATTGCGGGTGAGTGCGTCCAGCGCTTCGCGGGTCCGCGGTACCGGTAGCAGGTGACCTGCCTCCAGGCCGCCCGCGCGTACGAAAGCGATGTGCTCGCTCACCAGCGGAGCCGCCACCGCCGCCGCGCAGGCCGCCAAATGCTCGACGCGATGGCCCGCGACCGGCTCCGCGCCGCCGAGCGACAGCGAGATGCCGTGCGGCACCACGGAGACGCCGCGCGTCCGCAGAGCGGCCAGTTCCTCGGGGACGGCGAGCTGCCCGGCGTGGCGGGGGTCCCGGGGTAACGACTCCGCGATGACCTCGCAGAATCCGAGCCCCGCCAAGGCGGCTATCACCCCGCAGATCTCGGGTCGCCAGCCGATACCGAGCGCGTCCGGTGGCAGCGGGCCGGGGCGCTCATCCACCGCAACCGCCGCAGCCGCCGCCACAGCCGCCGCCACATCCGCCTCCGTCCCCGCCACTGTCCCCGCCACTGTCGCCCCCGCCGTCCCCACCGCCCGACGCGCTCGGCGGCGCGACTGCCTGGGCAAGTCCGGGATCGAGCGCGACGAGCGCACCGATGCCGAAAACAGCTGCCGCGAGTGCCGCGCTCTCGGCGCCATAGGTCGCGTAGGAAGGCGAATTGCTCGGCCGCAGATACCGATTGCGCTCCGACGCGGCGTCCCGGGCACGCACACCCAGCGCGGTGAGCCGGGGCTTGCGCACCACCAACCAATAGCCGAGCGCCTGCGCGATCACCAGCACCACCAGCACCCCGACCGGGTTCCCGTGCGAAGCGCCCGCGATGATCCGCACCACGCCGAGCGCGCCGGTGAGGAGAAGCGGCATGCCCGCGTCACGCAGACCGTGGCGCAGGTCGGGCCCGGGGAAGTACCCGAGGTCAACCATCCTGGTGCGCAGCGCGTCGAGCGACCCGCCGACGATCGCGCCGACGGTCTTGCGCTGCCCCGCCGCCAGCCGGTCGTACACCGACACGGTGAACGGATCCAGCTGCCCACGCTCCTGCGCGGTGAGTGCGCGAACCGGCGCGGCGCCAGAATCGATCGCGTCGACGCCGCGCAACCGCGCCATCGCCGCGAGTACGGCGTTCTGGTCGCCGTACAGCATTCCCAGCTCGGGCGAGGTCAATTCCGCGCCCGGCGCGGCGACCGCGTCGGTTTCCGGATCCGCGCCCGTCACCCGCGATCGCAGCCAGATCCCCACGAACAGGGCCACCAGCACGAGCGGTATATAGACGGCGAGGAACTGCGGCCCGGAAATACCCCAGGTATCACCGGCAGCGACAAGTCCGTCCGAGCCCACCCCGATCACTTTCATCTCCCACCTCGGAATCGGTCCAACCTGCTCCAAGTATCGGGCCGCCGCGGCTCACACGCCACAGCGAATCGCCGTGGCGCGCATCGGCAGCGGTCGTGACCCGACGGCCCGGCTCACTTCACGCGGCCGAGGCCGAGTTGCTCGGCGAGCATCAGGGCGATCTCGGTCTCCAGCCGATTCACCGTCAACGATGACCGAGCACCTCCTCGGCCCTGCGTATCCGGTAATGGACGGTGTTCTTGTGGACGTGCATGCGCGCCGCGGCGTCGGTGAGGCTGCCGCGGGCCTCCAGATACGTCTGCACCGTCTCGCGCAGACGAGCGGTGGTCTCGTCGTCGCGCATGAGATCGCCGAGCACCCGGTGGACCCACGCTCTCGTGTCGGGCAGATGGTCGATGAGCAGGCTCGCCAGCGCCACCCGGGAGTGCACGGTCAGCGGACGACCGGGGTCGGCGAGCAACGCGAGGCCACGAGCGCGCTGGGCATCGCGGAAGGTCTGCCGGAACCCGGCCAGTCCGGGGCCGGGATCGCCGATCGCGACGCGAATTCCCGGGCGGCGGCGCAGTTCTCGCTCGAGCCGGTCGGCATCCAGTGACGGTTTGCCGACCGACGATATCCACGCCCAGCAGTTCTGCTCATCGACCAGGACCGTCAGCGGGTGTTTGCCGGTCGCGGTGGCGAGCATCGACGTACCGGCGCGCAGCAGTTCGATCGATGCCGCGCCGGGTTCGGGCACCCAGAGGACGGCGGCCATATGCCACCCCCGCAGCGAGGCGGACAACATCTCCTCCGCGGAGGCCACGTCGAGGTTCTCGGTGTCGAGCACCGCGCGGATCTGGGCCGCGCGGGTGGTGTCCGAGCGCGCGTCCCAGCGGCGTCGTTCGCTCTCGTAGATGTCGATGACACCTTCGATGACCTGGTCGATGTAGCTGTTGACCAGCACGGCGACCCGGCTGGTGGTCGCCAGGGCGAGATCGGCGGGTGTCTCGGCACGCCGGAGCGCGGCGATGGTCTGCTGCATGAACATGTGTTCGCCGAGGCGGTACGCGCGCAGCAGGGCCTCCAGGGACATCCCGTGCTGGGCGAACCGGCGAGCGTACTCGGCGGCGGCGGGCGGCACGGTGATGTCGTCGCGCGAGATGCTCAGCATGAGCATGTCGAGGATCGCGGTGAGGTTGGACGCGGTGCTGGCGATCATCAGCCGTCGCACTTCGTCGTCGTGGCGGAATTCCGGGATCACCTCGGCGAACATCGCGGTCATCTCGGCGGTCAGCCGGTCCAGATCGGCTTTGACGCGTCCGGCGACATCGCGGATGGTCGTGTCCACGTCAACGCTCATGCCGGGACCGTACCGGAACCGGCGCGGCGGCTCCGACGCATTCCGCTTTCTTTTGTGCCATCGGCACAAAGCCCGCCGAAAACTCTGGGATGCGGGCCCGTAGCCGGGTTCTCGCACCCGATCTAACTTGGATTGTAATCCCCGTCACCCCGAAGTAGGTGAGGACATAAGTGCAGCACGTTGTGGAAATTCCGGAGGTCAGGGCGACCTGGAATCCGTCCGGCCCCTGTATTGCGGACGACCGCGAGCAACTCGACAATCAGACTTTCGTGAAACGGGTACGTACGGCCGCAGCCGTCCTGTACGCGAATGGCGTTCGTGAAGGCGACGTCGTCGCGGTCGTATTGTCGAATCGACTCGAATTCGTCGTCATTCTTTTCGCGGCATGGCGGCTGGGTGCCGCGGTCAGCCCCGTGAAGCCGGATTCGACCGTCGAGGAGGTGCGTTATCAGGTCGAGGACTGCCGGGCGAAGGTGGTCGTGACCGAAGGCGGACGCGAAGGTGCGACGCTGGATGTGACCGAGGTGGCCGGACCGGGCGCCGAGGTCGCCGGGCCCGAATCGGCGCCGGTGGATCCAAGCGCCGCGGCGCTGATCATCTACACCAGTGGCACCACCGGACAGCCGAAGGGCGTCGTGCTCGACCACGCCAATATCGCCGCCATGTGCGCGATGCTGGTCGGGGCACTGGCATTGAACGACACCGACCACAGCTTGCTGATCCTGCCGCTGTTCCACGTCAACGGGATCGTGGTCAGCGTCCTGTCGCCGCTGCTCGCCGGTGGCCGGGCCACGATCGCGGGCCGATTCTCGGCTTCGGCGTTCTTCGGCATCGTGGAACGTGTTCGCCCGACCTATTTTTCGGGCGTTCCCGCGATCTACGCGATGCTCGTCGCGCAGCCGGAGAGTTCGGCGCCGGACACGTCGTCGTTGCGCCGTGCGATCTGCGGAGCCGCGCCGATGCCCGCGGAACTGATCGCGCGGTTCGAAACGCGTTTCGGTGTTCCGATCGTCGAAGGCTACGGACTGTCCGAGGGTACCTGCGCGTCGACGCTGAATCCGCCCGGCGGACCACGGAAGCCGGGCACGGTCGGGCGGCCACTGCCAGGGCAGACCGTGGCGATCATGGATGCCGACGGTCGGGTCGTGCCCGCCGGGACGAGCGGGGAAGTGGTCATCCGGGGTGCGAACGTGATGCGAGGCTATCTCGGCCGACCCGAGGCGACCGCGCACACGGTGGTCGACGGCTGGCTGCATACCGGTGACGTCGGCTATTTCGACCCGGACGGATACCTGGTGCTGGTCGACCGGATCAAGGACATGATCATCCGGGGTGGCGAGAACATCTATCCCAAGGAGATCGAGAACGTCCTGCACGCCCATCCCGCCGTTCTGGAAGCCGCGGTGGTGGGGGCGCCCGATCCGGTCCTCGGCGAGGTACCGGTCGCGCATGTGGTGACGATGCCCGGCGCGCGGGTCGATGCCGCGGATCTCGTCGAGCACTGCCGGAGAACTCTCGCCCGCGCGAAGGTTCCGGTGTCGATCGAACTCACCGAAGCGCTGCCACGGAATCCGGTCGGCAAAATCGACAAACGAAAGCTCCGCGCGCTGGTCGCCGACGCGATCGTCACCACCACATAGAAACAATCCGCTCGGCGGTGAGCGGAACTCCCATGATCCGAACCGCATTCGGCCGGGTCCTCGCATGCGCTTTATTCATCGGATAAGAAAGGTCCGAACAATGGGATTCAAAACAGCGGATTTCCCGCCCGTCGACGTGACGACGTTCCTCGATCAGCCGTTGCGGGAGCGGATGAGAACTTTGGCCCTGCATTGGGTCGAATTCGGTTTCGGCTCGCCGAGGATGATCCACACGATCTATCTGCTCAAGGTTCTGCTGGTCTCGGCGCTGGGCGGCGTCGCCGTGGCGACCTGGAGTTCCGGCGTCGGCCCGTTCTGGGATGTCGCGGCCTGGTGGAACGAGCCGATCGTCTACCAGAAGCTGGTGCTGTGGACCGTCTTGATCGAGGCGCTCGGCATCGCCGGGTCGTGGGGGCCGCTCGCGGGCAAGTTCAAGCCGATGACCGGCGGAATCATGTTCTACGCCCGCCCCGGCTCGATTCGCCTGCGGCCGTGGCGACGGGTGCCGTTCACCGGCGGTGACACCCGCACGGTGGCGGATGTGCTGCTGTACCTGGCGTTCCTCGGGACGCTCCTGGCGGCGATCGTGCTGCCCGGCGTGCCGAGCGCCTCGCTCAGCGCGGCGCTGCCGGACAACACCTCCGGCCTGGTGAATCCCGCGCTGCTCGTCGCTCCGATCGTGCTGTACGTACTGTGCGGCTTGCGGGACAAGACGATCTTCTTGACCGCGCGCGGCGAGCAGTACCTGCCCGCATTGGTGTTCTTCGCGGTGCTGCCGTTCGTCGACATGATCATCGCCGCCAAGTTGCTGATCTGCGCGGTGTGGATCGGGGCGGGCGTGTCCAAGTTCGGGCAGCACTTCACCAACGTGGTACCGCCGATGATCTCCAACAGCCCGGGCGTGCCCGCCAAGTGGATCAAGCGGCTGCACTACCGTGACTTCCCCAGGGACATCCGGCCGTCGAAGGTCGCCTCGTTCATGGCCCATGTCGGAGGCACGACCGTCGAGATCGTCACGCCGCTGGTGTTGCTGTTCTCCACCAACCACTGGCTGACCCTGGCCGGAGTGGTGCTGATGGTGGTCTTCCACGCGTTCATCACCTCGACGTTCCCGCTGGCGGTGCCGTTGGAGTGGAACGTCCTGTTCGCCTACCTGAGCATCTTCCTGTTCCTGGGCTTCCCCAACGGGGGCGGCTACGGTCTGGCCGACATCTCCTCGCCGTGGCTGGCCGTGGCGATCGTCGCGGCGCTGGTGTTCTTCCCGATCCTCGGTAATCTGCGCCCCGATCTGGTGTCGTTCCTGCCGTCGATGCGCCAGTACGCGGGCAACTGGGCCTCGGCCCTGTGGGCCTTCGCGCCCGGTGCGGAGGAGAAGCTGAACACCATCGCGCACCGGCCCACCGTGAACCAGATCGACCAGCTGCGTGCGATGGGTTACCCGCCCGAGGTCGCGGAGATCACCATGCAACAGACGATCGCGTGGCGCTCGATGCACAGCCAAGGCCGCGGCCTGTTCTCCCTGCTGTACACCCACATTCCCGACATCGATCGCTGGACCGTGCGGGAAGCGGAATTCGGCTGCAACTCGCTGATCGGGTTCAACTTCGGCGATGGTCACCTGCACAATCTGGACCTGATCGAGGCCGTGCAGTCCCGAGTGGGATTCGCTCCGGGAGAATGGATCGTGGTGTGGGTGGAATCGCAGCCGATCCACCGCGGCGTCCAGGAGTATCAGGTCATCGACGCGGCGCTCGGCGTCGTCGAACGCGGCACCTGGCGAGTGCGCGACGCGGTCGAGGCGCAGCCGTGGCTGCCCGACGGCCCGATCCCGCACGAGGTGACGTGGCGGCGCGCGGGCTACACCGTGCCGACGCCGCTGGAGGAATCGACTCGGGTGCTCGCGCCGCAGACGGTCGGCTGACGGTCGGCCACGAGGGACGGAGAGCGACATGAGCAGCGCAGTCGTGGTCGGCGGCGGCCCCAACGGTTTGGCCGCGGCCATCACCTTGGCCCGAGCCGGTTGGGACGTCACCGTGCTGGAGGCCGCCGACGAGATCGGGGGCGGCACTCGCACCGGCGAGGCGATCGTGCCCGGTCTGCTGCACGACCACTGCTCGGCCATCCACCCGATGGCGGTCGGCTCTCCTTTCCTGCGCGGTCTCGACCTGGAGCGCTACGGATTGACCTGGGCCTGGCCGGAGATCGACTGCGCCCATCCGCTCGACGACGGCACCGCGGGCGTGCTGCTGCGCTCGGTCGCGGAGACCGCGGCCGGGCTCGGCGGTGACGGCCGTGCGTGGCGACTGCTGTTCGAGCGGACGGCGGCGGGCTACGACCGGATGAGCCCCGACATCATGCGGCCACTGCTGCGTGTGCCGCGCCACCCGGTGCGGCTGGCGCGCTTCGGGATTCCCGCCGTGGTTCCGGCCACGCTGCTCGCCGGACTGTTCCGCACCGAGCAGGGGAGGGGGTTGTTCGGCGGCGTCGCCGCGCATGCCTTCCACCCGCTGCACCGGCCGCTCAGCGCGAGCATCGGCCTTGGCATCCTCACCGCGGGCCACGCCTACGGCTGGGCGGTCGCCGCGGGTGGATCGCAACGGATCACCGACGCCATGGCGGCGGCCCTCGGCGACCTCGGCGGAAAGATCGAAACGGGCGTGCGGGTGCGGTCGGTGTCCGATCTGCCGCCGGCGGAACTGACCATGTGGGACCTGGCGCCGACCGCGGTCGCGGAGATCCTCGGCGACCGCCTGCCGCCTCGAATCCGGAAGTCGTATCAAGACTTTCGTTACGGCCCGGGTGCCTGCAAAGTCGACTTCGCGGTGCACGGCGGCGTGCCGTGGACGGCGGAGGCGGCGCGCCGGGCGGGGACGGTGCACCTCGGCGGCACGTTCGCCGAGATCGCCGCCACCGAACGCGAGATCCATCGCGGTCGCATGCCCGAACGACCTTTCGTACTGGTGGGGCAGCAATATCTCGCCGATCCGCAACGTTCGGCGGGCGACATCCATCCGATCTGGGCATACGCTCATGTCCCGCACGGCTATCCCGGCGACGCCACGGCGGAGATCACCGCCCAGATCGAACGCTTCGCCCCCGGTTTTCGCGACCGCATAGTCGGAACCAGCGTGCGCAGCGCGGCGGAATTCGCCGAATACAACCCCAACTATGTGGGCGGCAACATTATGACCGGCGCGAAGGACATCACACAGCTGCTGTTCGGTCCGCGTAGGACCCTGCAGCCCTATGACGTAGGCGTGCCGGGTCACTACCTGTGCTCGGCGGCCACACCGCCGGGCCCAGGGGCGCACGGGATGTGCGGCGTGAATGCCGCGCAGCGGGCGCTCCGGCGTTGACGAGCCCGGCCATCGTCTCGATCCTCGCCCTGGCCTGACGCTGCCGCGGCGACACCACCGGCTGGTCCGGGGTGACCAGCGGTTTCCCGCTGGATCACCCGGGCAATCGGTCACCATGGATGCGGAAAACACCAATGCAGCAGACACGTCGTCGAGCAGCGCACAGCGTTTCGGCCGAGTCACGGCGGATGATCTACGCCGGTTGCTGGCCACCGGCCAACCGGACGCGTACCTGGTCCTCGAGGAGGGGCAGATCAGAATCGAAGGTGCCTTCGGGTCCGAGCCGCAAGGAATGCTCATCCTGTCGCGGGCCGAACTGGCCGCCCGGATCGGAGAGGACCCGGACGCCGCCGCACTGACCGAGACCGCCGCCGAACTGGACACCGAAGTTCGTCTCCGGGGTGCCTGAAACGTCGGCGGCCCGTGCGGCCGGCTATGGATCTGCCGGAAATCGCTTTGCACGGTCACGTGCCGGATGGCCACGATATCGGTATGAGCATCGAACCGTGCTCGGCGCTCGCACCGGGCGTCGTGCCACCGGAACGGATCGAACTGGACGAGCTGCTGTTACGGCGATGGCAGCCGGAGGACCTGCTGCCGCGACTCGAGGCGATCAACGCCTCGTTCGACGAGATCCACCCCTGGATGGACTGGCTCGCCGAACCGGCGACACTGGAGAGTCAACGCGCTTTCGGCCGGGAGACGGACGAGAGCTGGCCCAGCGCCGCGGGCAGTTTCAACTTCGGCATCTTCGCCGCCGACGGCAGCGTGCTCGGCGCGGTCGGTCTGCACGATCGGCTCGGCTCGCGAGCTGTGGAGATCGGCGCTGCCGGGCGTCGATCGTGTCGAGATCCACTGTGACGAGGCGAATGTCCGCAGTGCCGCGGTAGCCCGGCGGCTCGGCTACCGGCTGGACCGGATCGAGCCACGCGAAAAGCGTGCGCCCGCGGAGTCCGGTCGTGGGATGTACTGGGTCAAGGAGCGATGATCAGCCGCCGGTTCGCTCAGCCGGTGGCAACCGGGGCGGCGACAGGCCCGGCGGGTTCGTGGACATCCGGGCCGAGGTCAGTTGCGTAGAGTCCGGCGATTTCGGTGGCGTATTTCTCGGCGATCACCCGGCGCTTGAGTTTCATCGTAAGGGTGACTTCGTCGCCGCCCGCTTCCCAGAAGGTGGGCAAGACGCGGAACCGCTTGACTTGCTCCACCCGCGAGAGCTTCGCATTGCCTGCGGCGATGCCTGCGGCGATCTGCTCGATGACGCCGGCGTCGGCCGACAAGGCCGCTGCCGAGCAATCGGGCAGGTCGTGCCGCTCGGCGTACGGTCCGGCGGTTTCGGCATCGAGGACGAGGAGCGCGGTGTTGTAGGGGCGGCCGTCGCCGATCACCGCGATCGCCCCGATCAGCGGTGTCGCCGCCTTGATCGCGTTCTCGATGTTGGTGGGGGACATGTTCTTCCCGGCGGAGTTGATGATCAACTCCTTCTTGCGGTCCACGACCCTCAGATATCCGGCGTCATCGATGGTGATCACGTCGCCGGTGCTCAGCCAGCCCTCGGAGTCGACGGCCTCGGCGGTCTTGCCGGGCTCACCGCGATAGCCCTTCATCACGAGCGGGCCGCGGACGTGGAGTTCACCGTCGTCGGCGATCCTGGCCCGCATGCCGGGCAACAGTTTGCCCACGGTGCCGAGCCTGGCGTCGCCGGGGTGGCTGACGCTGCAGATGCAGGTGAGTTCGGACATGCCCCAGATCTCGGCGATCGGGATCCCGAGCCCGGCGAAGAATCCGAGCGTTTCGGCGGGGATCGGCGCGGCGCCGGACATCGCCCAGCGGACGCGGTCTAAACCGAGTTTCGCGCGCAGCCCGGACAGGACGAGTCGATCGGCGCGTGCCCACTCGGCGGCGACGGATTCGGGGACCGGCTCCCCGGCCAATTGATGAGCGCTGCGCTGGGCGGCGACCGCCAACGCCCACCGCAACGCGGCCTGGCGCTGCTCGCCGGGCTCGTTGGCGACCGCGAATTCGATTGCCGCTTTGAGCTTTTCCCATACCCGGGGCACGGCGCCCCAGATCGTGGGGTGCAGGTCGGCCAAGGCGGCGCTGATCCCCGTCGGATCGGCGACGCAGGTCACCTGGGTGCCGAAGACCTCCTGGAAGTACAGCGCGGTCAGCCGGTCGGCGATGTGCGCGGTGGGCATGTAGGACGTGATGGTGTCCCCGAATCGGATGCCCAGCACCTGATCGACGGCGTAGCACTCGAACATCAGGTTCGCGTGCGTGGTCTCCACCCCTTTGGGATCGCCGGTGGTGCCCGACGTGTAGATCAGCGTCGCGACGTCATCGGGCTGGACCGCGCGCCACGCGGCGTCGAAGTCGAAGTCTCGCTCACCCGCGGCGATGACGTCAGCGACCGACAAAGTGCCCTCCGGGGCGTCGTCGACGCATACGATGTGCTCGAGTTCGACGCCGCTCGCGCGGACTTGTTCGACATATCCGGGCTCGCAGATCAGCACGCGCACACCGGCGTTGCCCAGAACGTACGCGATCTGCTCCGGCGACGCGGTGTTGTACACGGAGAAACTGGTGGCGCCGAGATGCTGCGCCCCGACCTCCAGCGGATAGAACTCGATGCGGTTGGACATCATCAGGGCCACCGTGTCGCCGCGCCGGACGCCCAGTCCCGACAGCCCGGCGGCGATCAGACGGACCCGCGTCGCGTACTCGCGCCAGGTGAGGGTGGCGGCGTCGCCGGGAGTGCGGAGCGCGACCGCGTCGGGATCGACGGCCGCGTTGTGCTGGAAGGCGGCGGGGAGCGTGTCGAAGCGTGGAGTGCTCACGAAAGGGATTCCTTCGGGTCGGACGGCGCATGCTGCGGCCGGACCGTGCTGAGTGGAGATGCGATGGGCGACCTGGAGCCGTCGTGACCGGCATACGGCGACGGTGTCGTGCGCGCTTCGACCCTGCGCAGCAGGTCGTGCACGCGGCGGTCGTGAGCGAGTGCGCTGTCGAGCACGACATTGACCGCCCCGCGCAGCAGCGCGTAGGGCTCCCACCCTGCCGGTGCGATGGTGCGCGCGGCGCGACGCTCGATGCCGTCCGCGATGGTCCCGGCCGCTTGCGCCGCCGAGATGCGCGTGTTCAACGGCCACGGCAGCAGGTCGTCCAGCTCACGGCCGAGTTCGTCGTGATCGAGGGTGTCGTGGGTCATCCGGGTGTCGACGATGCCGAAATAGGCGATGCCCGCCGAAGCGCCGAACGGCGCCAGTTCTACACGCAACGCCCGACCCAGCTGTTCGACCGCGGCTTTGCTGATCATGTACGGGGCTCCCGCCATGCCGGGAGCGAACGCCGCGCACGACGACACCACGACCACATGACCTTCGGCGGCGACGACGTGATCGAGCGCCGGGCGCACGGTGTTGAACACACCGGTGAGGTTGATGTCCATCACCCGGTCGAAGTCCTGCCCGTCGAGCGTGCGCACCGTCGCCGGGCGGGGCACCACGCCCGCATTGGCCACCACCACGTCCAAGCGGCCGAAATGATCGGCGGCCCGGTCGACGACCGCCCGCATCGCCGAGCGGTCGGCGACGTCGGCGGCGATGGCGAGGGTTCGATCGCCCAATCCGGCGGCTGCCGCGTCGACCGCATCCCGGTCGAGATCGACCAGCACGACCGAGGCCTGCTTGTGGTGCAGCAGCGCGGCCAGTTCGCCGCCGATGCCGCGCCCCGCGCCGGTGATCAGCACGACCCTGCCCGCGACCGAATATCCGCGCCGCCCCCTGGCGATCCGGAGCATGTCGCCGATCACCGGATCACCTCGTAGGCCGCGGTGTCGAATCGGCTGGTGCGCTGCCGGTATTCGAAGCTCCAGTTCGGGTAGAGACCGGCGTTGAGCCCGTCCGGCGTCTGGTAGTAGCTCTGGCATCCGCCTGTGAGCCATACCGTCGACGAACTGCGGCGAGCCATCTCCGCGACGAAATCGGCCTGCGCTGCCGGTCGCACCTCGATCCGGCGCGTTCCGCGGGAGCGCGCGTCGCGCAAGGCGTCGACGATGTAGGCGATCTGGGATTCGATCATGTAGATCGCGGACTGGTTACCGGCGGCGCCGAACGGACCGAGCGTGCAGAAGAAGTTGGGGAACCCGGACAGCGCGACACCGAGATAGCTCTGCGGTCGTTCCCGATAGAGCTGCGCCAGCGTTCGCCCGTCGCGCCCGACGTAGCGCTCGTAGGCGGTCGGGATCGAGGTGAAACCGGTTCCGAAGATGAGGGTATCCACCGCGTGCTCACTGCCGTCGCGCAGCAGAATCGAGTGCGGCCGGATTTCGGCGATCGGCTGGGTGACCACGTCGACGTTCGGCTGGTCGAGTGCCGGTAGGTAGGTGTCGGAGAAGATCGCTCGTTTGCAGCCGATGACGTAGTCGGGGGTGAGCTTCTTGCGCAGCTCCCGGTCGCGGACCTGCCGCAGCAATTGCAGTCGGCCCAGCGCCTCGTACGGGTGCCGGAAGCGCTGATCGACCAGCGAGATGAGCCCGAAGGTCTCGATCGCCGCGTAGAACCCGCCGCGAATGGCGCGCTGCGCCAGCGGGATACGGCGCAGCAGCCGTCGCTCGAGTTCGAGGGTGCGGCGATCCATGCGCGGGACGATCCAGGGGGCCGATCGCTGGAACAGCAGCAGCTGGGCCACCTTCGGCTGGATCTCCGGCACGAACTGCACCGCCGAGGCGCCGGTGCCGATCACCGCGACCCGCTCGCCGGTGAGATCGTGATCGTGGTTCCAGTGCAGCGAATGGAAGGACGTGCCCGCGAAGGAGTCGATGCCGGGCAGCCGGGGATACTTCGCCTCCGCGAAGAGCCCGGTGGCCGATAGCAGGAAGTCCGCGGTCAGCGTGCCGCGCGAGGTCTCGATCCGCCAGAGCGAACCTTGCTCGTCCCACCGGGCGTCGAGCAGTTCGGCGCCGAACCGGATGTGGCGGACGACATCGTGTTCGATGGCCACCGAGCGGATGTAGTTCAGGATTTCCGGCTGCCGTCCATAGGTGCGCGACCACTCCGGATTGGGTGCGAAGGAGTAGCTGTAGAGGTGGGACGGCACATCGCAGGCACAACCGGGATAGGTGTTGGCCCGCCAGGTGCCGCCGAGGTCGTCGGCGCGTTCGAGGACCACCAGATCGTCGAATCCGGCCTCGCGGAGTTTGATCGCCAGGCCGATGCCGCCCAGACCCGCGCCGACGATCGCGATGGGGGTGTGTTCGATCGGATCGGAGGTCACTGGCGCTTCCTTCCGTGTAGGACCGCGATGAGCAGGTCGACGACCATGTCCACGCGGTGGTCGCGCCGGAACGAGGTGAGCGGCAACGGGGACGGGAAACGCTGGCGCGTGGTGGCTTTGGCGTAGGTGAATTCCCTGAGCCCGTCCGGCCCGTGCACGCGGCCGAATCCGGAGGCGCCGACGCCGCCGAGCGGCAGCGCGGGAATGGTGGCGTGCGCGACGAACGCGTTGATGGAAATGCCGCCCGCCCGGATGCGGTCGGCGATGTCGCGCCCGTTGCGGCGGGCGAACACGGTGCCGCCCAGCCCGTAGGCGCAGCGGTTGACCAACTCGACGGCCTGGTCCATGTCCCTGACCTTGGTGACCGTCAGCGTGGGACCGAAGGTCTCCTCCGTCACCGCGGACGCGTCCTCGGGGACGTCGACGAGGATGGTCGGTTGGACGAACTGACGATCGAGGGCATCCGGGCCGCCGAGCACCGCCCGGGCACCGCGTGCGACGGCGTCCTCGATGTGGCGGCGAATGATCGCGAGTTGCTTCGGCATCGTGATGGGGCCGATCTTCGAATCCGCCCTACCGGCGTCGATCTGTCCCGCCGCCGCCACCAGTTCGGCGAGGAAGTCGTCGTAGACGTCGGCGTGGACGTAGACGCGCTCCACGGCCAGACAGGTCTGCCCCGCGTTGGACAACCCGCCCCACACCGCCGCGTCGGCGGCGGCGGAGAGGTCGGCATCGGCGTCGACGATCAACGCGTCCTTGCCGCCGCACTCCATCAGCACCGGCGTGAGGTTCTCCGCGCACGCCGCGAGGACGAGTTTGCCGGTGGCCGTGGATCCGGTGAACCCGATTTTGCCGACGCCGCTGCGGCACAGAGCGTTTCCGGTGTCGCCGAGCCCGGTGATCACTTGCAGCACCGGCTCGGCGGGCATGGTGCGTGCGAACGCCTCCGCGAGCCACAGCCCGACGCCGGGGGTGTACTCGCTGGGTTTGAACACCACCGCGTTCCCGGCGGCCAGCGCGAAGGAGATGGAGCCGAGCGGAGTGAAGACCGGGTAGTTCCACGGTCCGATCACGCCGACCACGCCGAGGGGAAGGTATTCGACCGTGGCCGCGTGGTTGAGCGTCAGCATGCTCGACGGCACGGAGCGACGGCCGAGCACCTTCTCGGCGTTGCGGGCCGCCCATCGCAAGTGTTCGAGGGCCATCGCGATCTCGAGTTTGGCGTCGGAGACCGGCTTGCCCATTTCCCGGTGGATGATCTGGGCCAGTTCGTTACGGCCGGTGGCGATCTGGGCGCGCCAGGCGTCCAGATGCCGAGCGCGTCCGGCGAAGCCGAGATCGTGCCACCAGGTCGCGGCCTCGTGGGCGGCGGCGACGGCGGTGTCCACGGCATGGCGGTCGTGGACCGGGTAGGTTCCGACCACCTCGCCGGTGGACGGATCGTGCACGTCGAAGGTCGACACGACCGACGGTGCGTGATTGTCGGTGGAGACGCTCATCGGGTCGTCTCCCTCGATCGGCAACGCATAGACAACGCTGTCCCTTTCCTATGACGGTCTCAGAGGTCGACCACGAGGTGTTCGCCCGCGGCGCGGGAGACGCAGACCAGCATCTGGCTCTCGCGTTCGGCCGCGGTGAGCACGCGATCACGGTGGTCGACGGCGCCGGAGACGACCGCGACTTTGCAGGTGCCGCAGAATCCCTGCCGGCAGGAGTAAGGGGTGTCCGGCAGTGCGCGATGAATCGCGGTGAGCGCCGTTTCGTCGGCCGCGACCCGGACGGTGGTCGCAGTGCGCGCCAGAGTGAGGTCGAATTCCGCGCCGTCGACGACCGGCAGCGCGGAGAACCGTTCGGTGTGCAGCGAGGCCGTCGGGTTGAGTGCGAACAGGCACCGCCGCGCCGCATCGAGCATCGGCGGCGGCCCGCATACGTACACCGCCGCACCGGGTTCTGCGCGCGCCAGCAGTGCGGCGACATGCGGAGGGCCGAATTCGTCGTCCGGCCTGACGTCGGCGTCGGGCAGGTCGGCCAGGAACGGCATGGTCTCGCGTGAGCGGCCGACGTACACCAGGCGTCCACGCGCGCCCGCGGCCTCGATCATCGGGATGATCGGGGTGATGCCGATGCCACCGGCCAGGAACAGATACGACGGCGCCTCGACGAAGGTGAACGCGTTGCGCGGCCCGCGAATGCGCAGACGGTCGCCGACTCGCAGCGAATGATGGATCTCGCGCGATCCGCCGCCCCCGTCGGGAATGAGCCGCACCGCGATGCGATACCGGAACCGGTCGCTCGGGTCGCCGCACAGCGAGTACTGGCGCTGCCGTCCCGAGGGCAAGAAGACATCCACGTGCGCGCCCGGCCGCCAGGTGGGCAGCGGACTGCCATCGGCCGCGCGCAGTGTCAGGCTCACCACGTCGGCGGCTTCGCGTTCGATCCCGGCGATCGTGACGTCCGTATCGAAGCCCTTGCGGCGCACCGTGTTCGGGCGGGACAGGAGCGCGGCGGTGCGTCCGGTGACGAACACCTTCCGATAGATGTCCATGACATCGCCGATCAGGCGCAGTCCCCCGGGCGCCGAGCGCTCGGCCAGGGTGGGTGATCCGTTCATCGGTGCGCCGCCCGCGCGGCAGGCGAGTGCGCCAGATAGCGCAGGGCCTTGTCCATCGGACCCAGCTGGGACGGATGGAAACCCGGCCGCAGGTACCGCGGCATCTCGGTAACGAAGACCGTCCACTTCGGGATGACGCCACGCCGGGTCGCGCTCCAGAACTGCAGGCCCCAGAACCGGCCCTTCTGCGGCGACGGATCCTTCCGGTAGAGATAGGCGGTGGAGACGATGAACAGCGGAAGCAACGTCGCGCTGGCCAGGATCGCCGTGCGGGCTCTCCGTGCGTAGCTGCCGTCGATATGCATGAAAGCGTCGTAGACGACGCTGCGGTGCTCCACCTCTTCGGCGCCGTGCCACCGGACCAGGTCCAGCATCGCCGGATGCATGCCCTTCTCCTCGAGGATGTCCGCGTTGAGCAGCCATTCCCCGAGCACCGCTGTGTAGTGCTCCATGCCCGCGAACAGACCCAGCCGTTCCTTGAGCCACTCCTCTCGCGCCCGGCCGGTCAAGCCGTGGTCACCGAGGATGCGATCGACCAGCCAGGCGACTTTGCCGACGTAGGAGTCGACGTCCAACCCGATCGATCGCAGGTGGGCGCGCGCGGCTTCATGACTGTTCGCGTGCATGGTCTCCTGCCCGATGAACCCCGTCACCTCCTCCCGCAATCGTTCGTCGTCGATGTGCGGCAGGGCTTCGGCCAGTGCCTGCGCCATGGCTCGTTCCCCTTCGGGCAGCACCAGGTGCATCACATTGACGATGTGGGTGGCCAAGGCCTCGCCCGGCACGTAGTGCATGGGCACGGAGTCGAAATCGAAATGGACGTCGCGCGCATGGATGGCATGCGCTTCGTCGCGATACCGGCGCTGCGTCGCGCCTGCCTGCTCAGCCATGACCCGACCGTACAGAACAACAAATCGCATTGCAATGTTGCAGCAACAACTCGGGCTGAATGTTGCAGGATAGATCCGTTTTGCTAGCGTTGGCCCATGCCCACCGCGTCGAAGGCCACTGCGAGCAGCGAGAATGTCGCCGGTACCCTCGTCACCCGGATCCTGGACGCGGCTCTGGTCCTCTTCGAGCAGGTCGGCGTCAAGAAGACGACGATCGAGGAAGTGGCGCGGAAGGCGGGCGTGGACCGGGTGACGGTCTATCGCCATGTCGGTGGCCGCGACGACTTGGTGCAAGCCGTGATCAGTCGAGAGGTGGCCGCGGTGCTCGCCGAGATCACCCAGATCGCCGACCGGCACGACGAACTCGGCGATCTCGTCGCCGACATGTTCGTCACCGTGATCACCCGCTGGCGCACGAATCCGCTCGTCGACCGCATGCTGGCGCTGGAACCGGCGCGCGTTGTCCTGAAACTCACCGTCGATGGCGCGGGCCCGTTCGCGATGTCCGTCCACGCGACGGTCACCGCGCTAGAGCGCGCTGTCGAACGGGGAATCCTGCCGCCCGCAACGGATCTGACCACTCGTGCGGAAATCGTGTGCCGGATCGTCCACTCGCTGATCCTCGCGCCGCACGGGCTCACCGAACTCCGGACCGACGGGCAACTCGACGATTTCGCGCGCACATACCTGGTGCCGGTGGTGGCCGGACCGAACGTCGCGCCCCGCTGACACCGGACGCACCGGACCGGTCGCTCCGTGGAATGCCGCGCGCGGATGTCCAACGGACGAACGCTCAGTTGTACCGCGGCAACCGCTGTCGATTTCGTCCGGTGTTCCGCGAAAAACGCTGCGCCGGAATTCGTTCAGAAGACGCCTTCGTCCACTTGGCGATCCCGGATGTGCCGTTGACCAGCGCCACGTCGAATCCGTCGCGTTCGGCGAAACGGTCCTCGGCATCTCCCCGCGCTCTCGTTGCGACGAGACGATCGGCCGTACCTGCGACAAGGCCCGGCAAAATAGCGGAGAGTGTGCTATTTGGCAGGCGATCGATCGCTACTGATCGCGTGGTGAATGGGGGACCGCGACCGTCAGCGGATCGTCGAACATCGTCCCGTTGATCATGTGATGCGCGGTGTTTCACTGTGGCTCCGTACTTCTGGCCTACACCGTCCAGCGGTCAGCCACTCGGAAGTGTTTCCATCCAGAAGCCTTCAGCCAACGAAGAGATGAGGTAGCTGCATGTTGACTGTGTGATGATGAAGGAGGAGGGGTGGCGATCTCGATGACCTACAAGGTGGCTGTCGTCGGAGCGGGTTTCGGCGGCATCGGGATGGGAGTCGGGTTGCGGCGAGCCGGGATCACGGATTTCGTGATCTTCGAGCGGGACGGCGACGTCGGCGGGGTTTGGCGAGACAACACCTATCCGGGCTGCTCCTGTGATGTGCCGTCCCACTTGTATTCGTTCTCGTTCGCGCCCTACCGAAGTCGGCGCATCCGATATCCGCGCCAGGCGGAGATCCTGGAGTATCTGCGCGGGGTCGCCGCCGACCACGGTTTGGTTCCGCATCTGCGATTGGGCACCGCGATCAGGGAAGCCAGCTATCTGGAAACCGAGGGCGGGTGGGAACTGACCACCTCCGACGGGCGGCGTGTGGTCGCCGAGGTGGTGATCTTCGCCGTGGGCCAGCTGCACCGGCCGAGCATTCCCGATCTCGCGGGCCGGGCGGATTTCGCCGGACCGTCGTTCCATTCCGCGCGCTGGGACCACGACCAGGACCTGCACGGCAGGGACGTGGCGGTGATCGGCACCGGCTCCAGCGCGGCACAGATGTTGCCGACCCTGGCCACGAGAGCCCGGCGGGTCCGCGTCTTCCAGCGCACGCCGCACTGGGTACTGCCCAAACCACCCGCCGACTTCGGGCCGCTCGCTCGAACGGCGCTGCGGCTGCCCGGCGCTCACCATCTCTATCGCCGAGTCCTGTACTACGGCTCCGATGCCGTGCTCGCGCCGATCATGCGCCGAGGTTGGTCGGCGCGGCCCGCCGAATGGGCTGCCCGGCGGTACCTGCGCAGCCGGATCGCGGACCCGCGGCTGCGGGCGAAACTCACCCCCGACTATCCGATCGGGGGCAAGCGCATCATCTTCGACAGCCACTATTATTCGGCCTTGGCCCGCGAGAACGTCGAGCTGATCACCGACCCGATCGCCCGGATCACCCGCGATGGAGTGCGCACCGCCGATGGTGCACACCATCCCGCGGATGTGATCATCTACGCCACCGGTTTCCGTGCTCCGGAGTTCCTGGTCCCGATCACCGTGCGTGGACGCGGGGGCGTGCTGCTGCACGACCAGTGGCGTTCCGGAGCGACCGCGCTATTGGGCATGGCGGTTCCCGGCTATCCGAATGCCTTCCTGATCGCCGGGCCGAACAGTTTCAACCCCGCGGGCAGCAATCCGGGAATGAAGGAGTGTCAGGTGGACTACATCGTTCGTTGCCTGCACTGGCGTGATCGGATCGGCGCGTCCGCCATCGAGGTCAGGGAAACCGCGATGCGGGAACATCAGCAGTGGCTCGAGCAAGCGGTCACCAAGACGGTGTGGCCCGCGATGGGATCGAACTGCTGGTACAAACACGACAGCGGGCGCGTCACCAACCCGTGGCCCGCCTCGGCGCGTGCCTTCGATCGCGCCTTACGGCGACCGCCGTCCGAATCGTTCCGTGCGGTTCCCCCCGATCCGGCGAACCCGACAGATCCGGCCGCATCGGAACCGGCCGCCGGAATCCACTCCGAGTGACAATGCCGGCCGCGCCGTATTTCGTTGCTACTCGGATGTTTCCGCTCGCTGGGCCGGATTCGCACCCGAGATCGGTTCATAGAGGGCGATGTGCCAGGCGGAGCCGGGCGTCGGCCGTATCACGGCGCGGCGTTCGTGCGGTCCGATGACCGGCTGCGCGGCTTCGAAACCTCCGGCGCGCAGCCGGTTCAACGCGGCATCCAGGTCGTCCACCTTGATCGCGAGGAACGGGCTGTCGTCCTCGCGGTCGGTGCCCGCGAGCATCACGCGGACGCCATCGCTGTCGAACTGGGCCCAGCGGTCGCCGTCGACGACGGTGGGTTCGGTAGCGAGGACGGCGGCCAGCAGTGCCACCGTGGCGGGCAGGTCGTCGGTGGGGTAGGCGGGGCCGATCCGTTGGATCGTCATGGGTGGGTCCTAACAGTGCGTGGTGCGGGCTCGTTCAGGAACGCCGCTCGGCGTGGGCGGCGCGTACGACCTCGTAGGTGGCGGTGTTGGCCCGGACCGCCTCGGGCAGGTCGTCGGCCATGCTCAGGAAGCCGTGGAACATGCCGTCGCAGCGGTGGATCGCCGCCGGGACACCGGCTCGCCGCAGCCGCTGCCCGTAGTCCTCGCCCTCGTCGCGCAGCGGATCGAACTCCGCGGTGACGATGTGTGCGGGCGGGAGCCCGGCCAGGTCGGCGGAGAGTGGGTTGGCGTACGGATCGGCGCCGTCGTGCGAGCCCAGGTACTGACGCCAATACCAGCGCAGGTGGGCGGCGGTGGTGAAATAGCCGTCGGCGTTGTCGCGGTAGGACGCCGTGGCGCAGGCCGGATCGAGCATGGGATACAGCAGCAGTTGCCGGGCGATCTCGGGGCCGCCTCGATCGCGTGCCATCAACGTGGTCACCGCGGCGAGGTTGCCGCCCGCGCTGTCCCCGGCCACGACGAGGCAGGCGGGATCGCCGCCCAGCGATTCGGCGTGGTCGGCGACCCAGCGCAGCGCCGCGTACGCGTCCTCGGCCGCCGCGGGGAACCGGTGCTCGGGCGCCTGCCGGTAGTCCACCGACACCACGATCGCCTCCGCCCCAACGGCCATGGCCCGGCAGAACCGGTCATGGCTGTCGAGGCTGCAGATCACGAATCCGCCGCCGTGGCAGAAGATCACGATCGGAGGCGGCTGCACCGCCGCGGCGGGACGATAGACGCGGACGCGGATCTCGGGTGCGCCCGGCGGGCCGGGAATCAGTCGATCCCACACCTCGGCGACGGGAATCGGATCGATGACCGGCGCGGGACGGGCGGCGAGCAGCCGCCGGGCCTCGGCGGCATCGAGCACTTCGGTGCCCAATTTCGGGAACGCGGCGCCCGCGGCCTCGACGATCGCCCGCGCCTGTGGTGTCAGCGGCATCGCGGCTCGCCCCTTTCGCTACTGCTCGAGGTCCGGTGGCAGGAACTTGCCCGCCGCCAGGCCGCCGTCGATCGTCACCTCGGCGCCGGTGATGTAGGCCGAGGCGTCGGAAGCAAGGAACGCGACCAGCTCGGCGACCTCCTCCGGCGCGCCGGTGCGTTGCAGCGGCAGGGAGGGGAAGCTGCCGGGGCCGGTGGTCAGGTACGGGACCATCGGGGTCGCGATCGGGCCAGGATGCACCGAGTTGACCCGGATTCCGGCCGGGCCCAGTTCGAGCGCGGCGGTCTTGGTCAGCCCGCGCAGGCCCCATTTCGAGGAGCCGTAGGCGGAGTGACCCATCAGCCCTTCGAGGCCCGCCTGCGAGGAGATGTTGACGATCGAGCCGCCGCCCGCCCGCGTCATCGGCCCGATCGCCGCCTGGATGCCGCGGAACGGACCGACCAGATTCACCCGCAGGATTCGCTCCAACTCCTCCGGCGCGGTGTCGCTCAGCGGCTTCGCGGTGTAGATGGCGGCGTTGTTCACCAGGACGTCCAGCGTGCCGAACGCCGAAACCGCCGTGCCGACGGCGGCCTCCCAGTCGTCACCGCTGCCGACGTCATGCCGGACGAAACGTGCGGCGGCGCCCAACGATTCGGCCAGTTGCGCGCCTTCGGCTTCCAGCACGTCGGTGATCACCACCCGGGCGCCGCGCTCCACGAACAGCCGCGCCTCGGCGGCGCCCTGTCCTCGGGCGGCGCCGGTGATCAGGGCGACCTTCCCACTCAGGTCAACCATGTCGAACTCCTCGTTGTCTTGCGGGGTCAGCTGTTGCGGAAGTGGGGGATGACCTTCTCGCCCCAATGCCGGATGGTCTCCAGGCAGGCCTCCTGCGGCACGGTGCCCATCTGGATGAGGCAGAGGATCTCGTCGGCGCCCGCCGCCTGCAGACGCTCGACGTAGGCGATGGCGTCCTCGGGGCTGCCGTAGGCGTGCTCGACGTTGAAGACCGAGGTGGCGCCGGTCTTCACGGGGATCTTGGCCTCGTGCAGGTAGGCCACGTGGTCGTCGGCGGCCTGCTTGATGGCGGCGACTTCGTCCGCGTTCGGGTCCACGGCCTCGTCGGGAGCCGGACCCGCGCCGTAGTAGTGCTTGATGGACTGGGCGAAGAAGCGCTGTCCGCGGGCGCCGATCTGCTGGGCCTTCTCCCGGTCGTCGAGGACGATGGTGGGGCACAGCGCCGCGAAATGATCGTTCACGACGGTCGAGACGAAACGCTCACCGGTGCGCGCGGCGATCGCCTCGTCATAGGTGCGCCGCAGTTCGGCGATCTCCTCCACGCCCGCGAAACCCAGCACGAGCGCGCCGATTCCGTAGTCGGCGGCCATTTTCAGCGTGTCCTTCTTGGTGCACGCCATGAACAGCGGCGGATGCGGCAGCTGCTCCGGCCGCGGCAGCAGCGAATGCGGCGAGACCTGCAAGAGTTCGCCGTTGTACTCGAATTCGGCCTCGGGATCCTGCCATGCCTTGCCGATCATGCGCAGCGACTCCTCGACCTCCTGGTAGGTGCGCTCGGGGTCGACACCGCACATGGAGGTCTCCACCGGCGTCGCGCCGCGGCCCGCGCCGAGGTTGAGCCGGCCGCCGGACAGCACGTCGAGCATCGCTGCGCGTTCGGCCGCCCGCACGGGGTGGTTGAAGTTGAACGGCATGCACACCACGCCGTGCCCGATCCGGATCCGTTCGGTCTTGGCGGCCACCCAGGTCAGGAAGACCTCAGGGGCGCTCATGTGCGCGTACCACTTCAAGCCGTGGTGCTCGACCGCCCAGACGGTGTCGAATCCCATCTCGTCGGCGAGTACCGCCTGCTCGACACAGTCGCGCAGCACCTGGTGCTCGTGCTCACGCGAGGGGTTGGCCATCTGGGCCTCGAAGATCATCGAGAACTTCATCCGGTCTCCTTCTCGACGCCCGATCGGGCGTTTCCGGTTTCGTCGGGGGTGATTCGTCCCGCTGCGGGACAGTCGGAAGCTGTATGCCTAATCGAAATATGACCGCTGGAATTTCTCAGGTCAGGAGCTAGTCCCGGTGGGCGGGACCGTCCGGTGCCGTGCCCCCGGTGGGCGACCTAGCGTCGGTGCGCAAGGGACGGTCAGAGAGGACGGAAATCGGTGGGACAACTCGACGGCAAGGTGGCGCTGGTCACCGGCGGGGCGCGCGGGATGGGCGCCGAGCACGTACGGCAGTTCGTGGCCGAGGGCGCGCGGGTGGTGTTCGGTGACGTGCTCGATCACGAGGGAACGGCGCTGGCCGCGGAACTGGGTGACGCCGCGCGGTACGTGCACCACGATGTGACCAGCGAGGCCGATTGGTCCGCTGCGGTGTCGGAGGCGGTCGGCCACTACGGGCGGCTGGACGCGGTGGTGAACAACGCGGGCATCCTGCGGTTCGTCCCGATCGCCGAAATGGCTCTGGCGGATTTCACCGCGATCATGTCGGTCAACGTGACCGGCACCTGGCTGGGCATCAAGACCGCCGCACCGGCGCTGGCCGAGACCGGCGGCGGTGCGGTCGTGAACGTCTCCTCGGTGGAGGGGTTCGTCGGCGCCGCGGGCCTGTCCGCCTACAGCGCGAGCAAGTTCGCGATCCGCGGCATCACCAAGTCGGCCGCCCGCGAGCTCGGCCATCTGGGTATCCGAGTCAACTCGCTGCACCCGGGCGGCATCGCCACGCCCATGACCGCGGCGGTGTCCGGTGCGTCCGGCGTCGACGGCGACGGCTTCTTCGCGAGCCTGCCGATCCCGCGCTGGGGGCAGCCCGTCGAGGTCTCCCATGTGGCGGTGTTCCTGGCCTCGGACGCGGCGAGTTATTGCACCGGAGGCGAATTCGTGGTCGACGGCGGCATGCTCACCGGCTGCGGCTACTGACGGGAAGCGACGCGATGACTCAGGAATTCGAATTCGACGTGGTGGTCGTCGGTTCCGGCGCCGCGGGCATGACCGCCGCCCTCACGGCCGCCTACCGTGGACTTTCGGTGACGCTGATCGAGAAAGGCCGAGCGTTCGGCGGCTCCACGGCACGGTCCGGCGGCGGCATCTGGATCCCGAACAACCCGGTACTGCAGCGCGAAGGCGTGCCCGACAGCCCGGAACTTGCCCGCACCTATCTCGCGGCCGTGGTGGGCGATCGGGTACCGGAGGCCAGGCAGCGGGCGTTTCTCGAGCGCGGACCGGAGATGATGCGCTACCTCGGCGCTCGCAGCAAATATTGGGAATTCGTCTACGACCGTGGCTATTCCGACTACCACCCCGAGTTCCCCGGTGGTCTCGCCCAGGGACGCAGCATCGAGCCGGCCCCGCTGGACGGACGGCTGCTCGGCGGCGACCTGCACAAGATCAACCAGCCGACCATGTCCGGTCCCAAGGGCATCGCCTTCACCGTCAGCGACTTCCACGATCTGAACATGATCGCCCGCACCTGGGCCGGGAAGCGCACCGCGATCAAGGTCGGTATCCAAGCGGTGGGGAACAAGCTGCGCGGACGGCTGCCGCTGAGCCTGGGCAAGGCCCTCGCGGCCCGGCTGTGGCTGTCGCTGCGCGACGCCGGGGTGCCGGTGTGGCTGAACACGCCGCTGACCGAACTGATCACCGAGGGCAACGCGGTGGTCGGCGTACGCGCCGAACGCGACGGGACGCCGGTGGTGATCAAGGCGCGCCGCGGCGTGGTGCTGGCGGCGGGCGGCTTCGAGCACAACCTGGAGATGCGTCGGCAGTACATGAGCGGCCCCCAGTCCACCGAATGGACGGTGGGCGCCACCGAGAACGTCGGTGAGGGCATCGTCGCGGGCCAGAAGGCCGGCGGCGCGGTCGATCTCATGGACGACGCCTGGTGGGGACCGTCCGTGCGCAATCCCGACGGGCCGCCGTTCTTCTGCCTCGCCGAGCGCTCCCAGCCCGGCGGCATCATGGTGAACCACGCGGGCGAGCGGTTCGTCAACGAATCGGCCCCCTACGTCAACGTCGTGCACAAGATGTACGAGCAGGAAGCGGCGGGCGTCGGGCACATCCCGGCGTACTTCATCATGGACCAGCGGTTCCGGGACCGGTACCTGTTCCTGGGCAACTTCCCGAAGCGTCCGCTTCCGCAGAAGTACCTGGATGCCGGGATCATCCAGCAGGCAGACACTTTGGCCGAGCTCGCGGCGAAGATCGGCGTGCCGCCCGCGGCGCTCACCGCGACGGTGGAGCGCTTCAACGGTTTCGCCCGTGCCGGTCGCGACGAGGACTTCCGCCGTGGCGATTCCGCGTACGACCGCTACTACGGCGATCCGACGGTGCGGTCCAATCCGTGCCTGGCACCGATCGAGCAGGGGCCGTTCTACGCCGTCGAGATGGTGCCGGGTGATCTGGGCACCAAGGGCGGTTTGGTCACCGACGAGCACGCGCGCGTCCTCGACAGCGACGACCAGCCCATCCCCGGCCTGTACGCGGCGGGGAACAACTCGGCCTCGGTGATGGGCAACGACTACGCGGGCGCGGGCGCGACCATCGGTCCCGCCATGGTGTTCGGCTACATCGCGGCCGGTCATATCGCAGGGAACCAGCCGGGAACGACCGAACGTCGGGCGCAGACATCGGAAGGAGCGCGTTGATGGGACGCGTCGAGGGTAAGAACGTGATCGTCACCGGCGGCGCCCGAGGAATGGGTGCGGCCTTCGCGCGGCGGCTGGTCGCCGAGGGCGCCAGAGTGTTGATCAGCGACGTCCTGGTGGACGATGGCGTGGCTCTGGCCGCCGAGCTGGGCGACGCGGCGACCTTCCTCCCGCTCGACGTCACCGACGAGTCGGCCTGGAACGACGTGGTCACCTACACCGAGAAGGTCTTCGGGCCGGTCTCGGGCCTGGTCAACAACGCGGGCATCGTCCACGTCGATCCGATCGAGAAGCTGTCGGAAGCCGATTTCCGCAAGGTGATCGACGTCAACCAGGTCGGGGTGTTCCTCGGCATGAAGACGGTGCTGGGGTCGATGCGCCGGGCCGGAGGCGGCTCCATCGTCAATATCTCCTCGATCGGCGGCATCATCGCCTTCTCCAACATCCTCGGCTACACCGCGTCCAAATGGGCCGTGCGCGGCATGACCAAGACCGCCGCCCAGGAGTTCGCCGCCGACGACATTCGCGTCAACTCGGTGCACCCCGGTGTCGTGGTCACCGAGATGACCGCGGAATCGGCACGCTCGCAGGGCATGTCGGGCAATCAGCCGATCCGCAGGGCCGGCCGTCCCGAGGAACTGGCGAACCTGGTGCTGTTCCTGATCAGTGACGAGTCGAGCTTCAGCACCGGCTCGGAATTCGTGGCGGACGGCGGCTACACGTGCCTGTGAGGACCACCGGCAGAGCAAACCGGCGGGCCGACCGCCGAGCGAGACAAGGAAATCGACCGTGAAGAATTTCGAGGGCAGGACCGCGGTGATCACCGGCGCGGGCGCGGGCATCGGCCGGGCGTTGGCGGTCGAACTCGCCCGCCGCGGTGCACGGCTGGCGCTGTCGGGCCGCAACGTGGAGAACGTCGCCGAGACCGCGGCGCTGTGTGCCAAGGAAGGCGCGCAAGCGCGCGCGTACAAGCTGGACGTGACCGACCGGGCGGCGGTGTACCGCCACGCCGACGAGGTGGCCGAGGACTTCGGCGGGATCAATCTGGTGGTCAACAACGCCGGAGTCTCGCTGACCGCGAATGTGGAAGAACTCGGCTGGGCCGACTTCGAATGGATCGTCGGCATCAACTTCTGGGGCGTCGCCTACGGCACGAAGGCGTTCCTGCCTCATGTCATCGCCTCCGGTGACGGCCATATCGCGAACGTGTCGAGCATGTTCGGCCTGGCCGCCTGCCCAAGCCAGGGCGCCTACAGTGCGACGAAATTCGCCATTCGCGCCTTCACCGACGCGCTGCGGCAGGAGATGAACATCGCCGGGCACGCGGTGGGCGTCAGTAGCGTGCATCCGGGCATGATCAAGACCGAGATCGCCTGGAAGGCGCGGGCGGGCGGCGATCGCGACCGCGACGCGCTGGCCGCCAACTTCGACCGCCTGGCCAAGACCAGCCCGGAGCACGCCGCGCGGGTCATCGTGAACGGTATCCGCAAGAACAAGGCGAAGATCTTGATCGGCGCGGATGCCCACGTCATCGATTGGCTGCCAAGGGTTTTCGGATCCGGATACCAGAAGATCCTCACCGCGCAGATGAAGAACGAGGTCGCCTGACACGCGGCGCGCAGATCCTGTGGGCGGCAGGTGCGTGTCAGCAGCCGGACACGTTCTCGCTGATCACCCACTGCACAAGGTGGTCCTACCGAACCGGGTCCTTCGCGACCTGGGCGGGTAGGACCGCCTTGCTCGTTTCCGGCGCTTCGACAAGAAGGACGGCCCATGCTGAGGGATGGCAATGGAACGGGCTCGAGACGGTGGCGCTCCAAGAGGCGATGCAGCGGTCTCCTGACCCATATAGCTATCCTGCCGTGTGGGGGGTGGTGCAACGGTGAATTGGGGTCGCCTACAGGTTCACCGGCGGCCCGGGAGGCGATCACCGGGGTAGAGGCCGGGAAGTACTCAGGGCTGGGCACCCTGCGAACGCAGGACCCGTTTGAGGACCTTGCCTGCAGCGTTTCGAGGTAGTGCCGCTACGACCTCGATGCGACGCGGGGCCTTGTAACCGGCGATACGGGTCCGGGCCCAGGCGAGGATCTCTGTCGGGTCGATTTCGACGGGGCCGTCGGGGACGACGAAGGCGTGGCCGACTTCGCCGAGACGAGCGTCGGGGACACCGACTACTGCGGCTTCCGCGATCTCGGGATGGTCGAGGAGGATTCGCTCGATCTCGGCGGGGTGGACGTTGAACCCGCCCACGATGAACATGTCCGCGCGGCGGTCGGCGATGCGCAGGTAGCCGTTGGTGTCGAGGGTGCCGATATCGCCGGTGTGCAACCAGCCGCCGGAATCGATGGCCGCTGTTGTCGCTGCGGGGTCGTCGAGGTAACCGTGCATCACGTTGGGACCGGAAATCACGATCTCGCCGGGCTCACCCGCCCGCACCCGTCGCCCGGAATCGTCCACAACCCGAATCAGCGTGCCGGGCAGCGCTTTTCCTACGGTGTGCGCCAGGAGGTGCGCCGGTGCATCGGGTGCGCACATCGTGGCGACGCCGGTCGACTCGGTCAGTCCGTACCCGGTGAAGATGTTCTCGGCACCCAGTTCACAGCGGATCCGCTCCACCAATTCGGTCGGCACGCTCGAACCACCCGTGCCCGCCAGCCGCAGGGAACTCAGATCGTGGGCGGCGCGTCGGTGCGTGAGCAGGTCGTGGAAGAGGGTCGGTGGGCCGGTCAGCACGGTGATCCGCTCGCGCTCGATGGCGCTGAACACACGCTGCGGATCGAATCGGTCCACCGGCACCATGGTGGCGCCGCGTAACAGGCACGCGATGATCCCGGCCTTGTAGCCGAAGGTGTGGGAGAACGGGTTCACCAGCAGATACCTGTCGTCGCCGGAGAGAGTGACCGCATCGGCCCAACGGCTGAACGCCTCGATCGTCTGCCGGTGGGTGGACGGCACGCCTTTCGGCACTCCCGTGGTGCCGGAGGTGAACAGGATGTCGGAGACCGACTCCGGGTCCACGGACGCGATCCGCGCGTCGGCGTCCGCGACGGGAACTTCGGCGCCGAGTGCGAGAAATCGGGACCACGAGAGTTCCGCGGCGGTGTCGTCGAGCACGACGGTGGTGTGCAACTCCGGCAGCGCGCACCCCGACTCCCGCAGCATCCCCGGGTAGTCGGTGCCGAGGAATCCGGCCACGGTGAGCAACATGCGGCACCGGCCGCGAGCGAGGATGTCGGCCGCCTCGCGACCGCGCAGCCGAGTACTGATCGGGACGAGCGTCGCGCCCGCACCGAGCACGCCGAGCGCGGCGGTCACCCATCGCGCGGTGTTGGGCGCCCAGATCGCCACCCGATCGCCGGGCCGCACCGATCGTGCCAGCAACGCCCGTGTGACCCGCCGCGCCGCGACGGCGAGTTCGGCGTAGGTGAGCTGACCCTCCGGCGCCACCACCGCGATCCGCGCGCCGTGCCGCCGTGCCCGGTCGGCCAGTACCGCCGGAATGGTCGCGAGCTCACCGGTCGCCGCGCGCCGTCGATCCATGCCGCGATCGTGCCGTACCAGTCGTTCGCTTCGGACCGATCGCCGCCGAACATCCCGCTGACCGGGAATTCTCTCCCGGTCAGGAGTTCGCAGGTACCGCGGATCGCCCATCGGTACCGGCGCGGTCGCCATATGGCACGTCGAGCGGTCGAGGGCGGCGACGACCGGCATGCCGCCATCCGGTCGGCTCACGCGGGATCGCTGGTCCTGCTCAGCGGGACCACGGGTACGGCAGGTGACCAGTGGCACGGCAGGCTCGAAACGAGCGACAGGTGTGTGCGCCGCGGTTCGCCCCGCGCACGGCCCGGTGTACGAGATCCGAATCGCGCTGAGGCGCGGAACGTTCAGTGATTGCCAAGGAGTGACATGACGGCCGGAGCAGAGCTAGTGGAGCGAAACGACGAGGCAGCGGGCGCGGGGCCGGTCGTCGAACTCGACGGCGCCTGTTCGCTGTCCCGGGAACGCATCGGCGGCAAGGCGTGGAGCGTCAACCGCATGCGCGCGCTCGGCCTCTCGGTGCCGCCCGCGTTCGTGATCACCGTCGAGGGCTGGGCCGACTTCTCCGCGCGCGGGGAGATCGGCGAGGACATCTGGCACGGTGTCCGGGCGGGCATCGCCGCTGTGGAGCGCGGCACCGGCCGCATCTTCGGATCCGGCACCCGCCCGCTGCTGGTGTCGGTCCGCTCGGGCGCGGCGGTGAGCATGCCGGGGATGATGGACACGGTACTCAACCTCGGCATGAACGAGGCGGTCGAGCGAGCGCTGGCGGCGGAGACCGGGAACCCGGGCTACGCGGCCGATACGCGGGAGCGGTTCCGTACCCAGTATCGCGAAACGGTGCTGGGTGATCCCGCCGGTGCGGTGCCGGAGGACCCCTGGGAGCAGTTGCGGGCGGCCATCAGTGCGGTGTTCCGGTCCTGGGATTCGCCCCGGGCGCAGACGTATCGGCGCAATCGCGGCGTGTCCGCAAGCCTCGGCACGGCGGTGACGGTGCAAGCCATGGTGTTCGGCAATCTCGACGAGAAGTCCGGTACCGGTGTGCTGTTCAGCCGCAACCCGAACACCGGAGAGCGCGCGACGTTCGGCGAGTGGCTGGTGGGCGGACAGGGTGAGGACGTGGTGTCCGGCCGGACCACTCCCCGGCCGCTCGACGAACTGGCGACGCTGTCACCGCAGGTGCACGCCGAACTCATCGCGGCGGCCGACCTGCTGGAACGCGACGGTCGCGATATCCAGGACATCGAATTCACCGTCGAGTCCGGCACCCTGTGGCTGTTGCAGTCGCGGTCGGCCAAGCGCTCGGCGCGGGCGGCGGTGCGTGCCGCGGTCGCGATGGCCGAGGAAGGGCTCATCGGCACCGACGAGGCGCTGAACCGGGTCACCGCCGACCAGGTGCGCACCGTGCTGCGCCCGGCGACCGGGGAGTACACCGGGACACCGCTCGCACGCGGCGAAGCGGCGTGTCCGGGCCTGGCCTCGGGTGTCGTCGTCACTGATCCGCACGAGGCCGAGCGTAGGGCGGAGACGGGCGAGGACGTGATCCTCGTCCGCCCGACCACCAGCCCCGACGACCTGCACGGCATGATCGCCGCCCGGGCGATCGTCACCGAATTGGGCGGAGCCACTTCGCATGCCGCGCTGGTCGGTCGCGAGCTCGGCAGGCCGTGCGTGGTCGGTTGCGGCCCCGGCGTCGTCGCGGCCCTCGCCGGTCAGGTGGTGACCGTGGACGGCGGTGCGGGCAGCGTCTGGCCGGGCCGGGTCGAAGGCAAACCCGTCGATGCGAACACCCTCGCGGACGTCGGCCGATTGGCCGGGTGGGCGGGCACCGACGCCGACCGGTTGGCGGCGTGGCTCGACGCGCGCGCGACCGATGTCTCGGTGAAAGTAGATGTGGCATCCCCGGCGACCGTGACGGATATTCCCGACCTCGATTTGCTGCGGCTGATCGGGATCAAAGGCCGGGCCGCCCATGACGCGCTGGCCGCGGGCGTAGCTGCGTCTGCCGAGACGGTCGCCGCTCGATGCGAACAGCTGGTAACCGCGGGATGGTGCGCCGCGACACCGATCGGAGTGCGGCTCACACCCGAGGGCAGACAGCACCTGGACGGCCTGCTGGCGGCGGAGCGACGGACCGTCGACCGTGCCGCGATCGCCTCTGTCTACGCCGAATTCTGTGATTTCAACGGGGTTTTGAAAGAAGTCGTCACCGCCTGGCAGATGAAGGACCCGGCCACCGTCAACGATCATGCCGACGCCGACTACGACGGTGCGGTGCTGACCCGGCTGACCGACCTGCACGGCGCCGTGCAGCCGCTGCTGCGGCGGATCGGCGACGTCGCGCCCCGGCTGGCACGGTACCGCGTCCGCTTCGCACACGCCGTCGAGCGGATCGCCGATGGTGACCACGCTTGGGTCGCACGGCCGGTGCTCGACAGCTACCACACCGTGTGGTTCGAGTTGCACGAAGACCTGATCGGACTGTGCGGCCTGAGCCGCGCCGACGAGGCGGCGGCCGGCCGTGCCCACTGACAGCACGGGCGAAGCCACCGTGCCCGGTGACCGGTGGGTCGAGTTCGCCCAGATCGACAACGTCCGCGACCTGGGCGGGTTGCCCGTGCAGAACGGCGGCACAACCCGTTTCGGCGTCGTCTACCGTTCCAGCACGCCGCAGAATCTCACCGAGTCCGACATGGCGAAGCTGCTCGGACCGATCGGTCTGCGCACGCTGATCGATCTCCGGCTGCCCGACGAGGTGGAGCGCGAGGGCTACGGCCTGCTGGCCACCGCCGACGTCCGGCGGGTCTGCCTCCCGGTGCGGAAATCGCCGCAATCCTCGCTCGCCGCACGAGATCTGGTCCCCGACTCGAGCCGGGTGGATCTGGTCGACTTGTACGACAAGCTGCTGGCGGGCAGCGCCGAGTCCATCGTCGCGGCGGTCCGGCTCGTCATCGACGCAGGCCACCACTCGGTGCTGTTCCACTGCGCCGCGGGCAAGGATCGCACCGGAGTGCTCGCAGCGGTGCTCCTGGACGCGGTGGGCGTGCCGCCGGAGGCGATCGCGGCCGATTACGCCCTGACCGGCGAACGCATGCACCGGGTCCGTGACCGGCTCGACGCGCTTCCGTCCTACACGGGGCTGCCCCCGGTCAGCACCGGCATTCTCGGCGTCGAGGCCGAAGTGATGCGGCGTTTTCTCGCGAAACTGTCCGCGGACCACGGCGGCGCGGCCGAGTGGTTGCTGGCCTGCGGGCTCACCACAGGGGAGCTGGCACGACTGCGTGCCGTGCTGATCGCGCCGGAATAGGACATCGCGGCCCGGTCCGGCGCGCTCACCGAGCCGCTCCGGCAGGTCAGTCCTTGACCGGGTCGGCTCCGGCCCGCTTGATCACCGAGTCGCCGACCTCCAGCACCTTCCACAACGTGCGGTCCACGCGGATCTTCATCGTGCTGCCATCCTGCAACCGGACGTGCAAGCGCCGATACAGATTCGCGCCGTCCAGCAACCCACGCGACTTCTTCACGACCGTCCCGCGCCACTCCTGCTGTGTCACTGATCGACTCCTCACTCGACTGGACGCCGACGCCGTAGCGATTCCCCGACCGGCGTGGTTCCAGTGTCGCCACCCACCGCGCTGGAAACATCGCCATTCAGAAGTAAGTCCGCTGTGCCGAAAGTCGCACACCCCGTCGGGCGGTCGGTTGATGCCGCATGCCACCGGAGGGTGATTATGGGTCCGGCGGACACCTCTGCGTGCTGACGGCGGCCCGATCCTCGAGCGCGAATTCGTGACCCGCATCCGCTCAGCGGCGCGGTCGTCCGGTGGGTCCCGAAACGACTGAGCGGGTCGGGTGGATCACGATCCACCCGACCCGCTCCGGTCGTCGACTACCGCGGCAACAGTTCGGCTTTCAGCGCTTCCAGCGTGGCACCGTCGACGCCGAGTCCGTCGGTGACGAACCGGTCGAACGATCCGAAGGACGCGGCGGCCTGGTCGAAAGCAGCGTCGAGGTATTCGGCGCGCACGCCGAGGATCGGATCGAACAGCGCCGGATCGGTGACCAGCCCCTTGGCCACCAGCCCGTCCATCGTCGTCTTGTTGCTCGCGGCCAGGTTGTCGTTCGATTCCAGATAGTCCTTGTACACCTGGCCTTTCGGCACACCGAGCGCCGTCATCAAGATCGCGGTCATCCAACCGGTGCGGTCCTTGCCCGCGGTGCAATGGAACAACACGGGTCCGTTCGCGTTCACGATGTCCCGGATGGCGGCCCCGAACTGCGCGCGAGCCGCGGCGTCGGTGACCAGCCAGCGGTAGTAGTCGCGCATGATGCCCGCGGCCTTGCCGTCGCCGAACATCTGCTGCTGCACGGCGGGACCGCCCTGCACCGCCTTGCCCACCATCAGGTAGAAGTCGTTGCCAGGGTCGTACACCGGACGCGCGAGCGCGGGAATCGACGCCGGAAGCTTGTCGGGGTTGGCCCCGGACTCGTTCGGGCTGCGGAAATCGATCACCGCGGTGATGCCCGACGTGACCAGCTTCTGCTGGTCGGCGGCGGTGAGTTTGTCCAGGGCGTCGGTGCGGAACACCACGCCGGTACGGAGTTTGCCGTTGCCCTGGGTGGGATAGTCACCGATGTCCCGCGCATTCGGCGCCGACGACAACTGCATGGAGCGGTCGTGCACAGTGTGCACCAGTCCGGGCCCCGCCAATGCGGTGGTGGTGGACGGGAACACGGCGATCAATGCGGCGGCGACACCGGTCACCGCCCCGCGAACAACACGCGAAATCGTCACTGGCTCATTCCTTCCATAGAGTCGCGGCCCGGCGACGCCGAGCCGGCAAGTGGGCCGGAGTGTGCGAACCCGGCCACGGCTCAGGCGTCGGCGAGCAGGGTGACCGTGCCGGCCGCCCCGTCGACCCGCACCCGTTGCCCATCGGCCAGCCGGGTGCTGGCGGTCTTGGTGTCCACGACGCAGGGGATGCCGAATTCCCGGGCCACGATGGCCGCGTGCGAGGCGGAGCCGCCGATGTCGGTGACCACCGCGGCGGCGTAGGCGAACATCGCCGTGTGGCCGGTGTCGGTGACCGATGCCACCAGGATGTCGCCCGGCTCGATGTCGTCGTCGAGGGACAGGACGCGTTTCACCGTGCCTTCCACGACGCCGGGGCATACCCCGATGCCGGTCAGGCCGTCTCCGGGCGTCAACGCGTCCGCGTTCGGCAGCGGCTCCCAGTCACCTGCGATCACATCCGGCATGCGGACGCCGCGCAACCGGCTCAGCTCGGCTCGGCGGCGTGCTATTCGTTCGGTCAGATCGGCTGGCGCCCAGAGGATTTCGTCGAGCGTGAGAAAGCAGGCGTCCTCGGCCTGCTGTAGCAGCCCCTGCCGGATCAGCCGTTCCGCGCGCTCTCGCACGGCGAGGCGCAGGCAGTGGGTGTACCGGACCACGGCGTCGCGGACGCGTTCGCGCGCCATCGTCGCTCCTGCCGCCATCCGTGCGGTGCGGCTCGGCGCCGGGTCGACCGGTTCCCGCTTGGGCGCGGGCATCCGAGCGGCGCGTGCGGCGGCGGTCACCAGCAGCTCCGGCCGGTCGCCGAAGGTCGGGTTGAGCAGCTCGCACTCGCCCGGTCCGCGATGTCCGATCCGCCGCAGCTCCTCCTCCAGCGCGGTGGCGAACGCCGGGGAGATCGTCCGCGCCGCGGTGACGTCGCCCGCGTGCGCCGCGTCGTGCAACGCGGTGTCGGCCCGGCACAAGGCGGCGAGCCGTTCCACCGCGAGCATGGTCCTGGCCGACTCCAACCGCTCCAGATCGATGGGCACGGTCGCCGCTTCCTTGCCGCGGGAGTGGATGGCGGTGGCCGCGCCGGTCATCATCACCCCGATGGACGCCGCCGCCCAGGACTGATTCAGCCGATCCCGCCACAGCAGGGCGCGGGCGTGCAGTTGTTCATCGGTGAGCTCGCGAATCGCCGCGGCGCCAAGGGATTCCTGATGCGCGGCGGCATTGATGCCGTCGGTGGTCTCGCGGTAGCGCAGCGCGGTGCGCAGCACCCGGCCCGCCGCGCGCCAGGTGGCGCGGGTACTGGCGAATCCCGTCGGTGTGGGTGGCTTGCCGTGCGGGGTCAGCGAGATCTCGGGCGGGATGTTGCCGTAGACGTCGCGGCGGATGCTCTGCTCGTCCCAGCCCGGCATATTCTCCGCGGCCAGCACGCCGATGGAGGCGTTGATGTAGATGTGGTGCCCGAGCACCGTGGTGACCCGGCTGGTCCAGTGCTCCAGCGCGATGCCGTCGAGCGCGATCATGGTGCCCATCGCGGCATTGGCCAGCCGGATAGCGCCCGCTTGGAGATCCACCGTCAGCGGGGTGAGCGGTCCGGGCAGCGCCTCGGATGTATTGGTCGCGGTGTGCACCGGATAGGCCGGGTCGACACGATCGTCGAACTCGCCCTCGAGACCTTCCGGCGCGACCGACACCAGCGCGTGTCCGTCCGAGGTGGCCGCGCGGGTGGGTATCAGGTAGCCGGGCAGCGGGATGGCGCCGGGCCCGGCGACGAACTCGTCGCCGTCGAGTCTGCGACCGGTCAGTCCGCGGACGATGTCGGCCGCCACTTCGGACGCGGTCCAGCCGCACCGGAATCCCCATTCGTCGCGTGCCACCCTCGAATCCACCTGCGGTGGCGTGCCGGACGTCCGCCGCGACTTCCGTGTTCGGGCCGCCTGGCGGATGCGATGCGCGTCCGCACTCGAGACCACCCCGGGCGCGGCCAGTTCGACCAGGCCGGTGCGCTCGGATTGCGCGGCCAGCACCAGGAAACGTTCGAAGTCGTCGGTGTGCAGCACCTGGAATCCGCCCGCTCGGCGGGAACCGAGCAGCCCGCGCAGGATTCGCCAACTCGCGCCATCGACGCGCCTGCCCGCGACCGGCGCGGTGCGCACGATCAACGCCGCCGCCCCGCTGGACCGCACGACGTCCTCGGCGATCGATTCCGGCCCCGCGACCACCGGAACGACGATTCGCGCCCCGGCCGCTCGGGTCGCCGTCGCGATGGCGGCGAGCGAACCGCCCAGATGCACTACCGACGCGCAGTCGGCGATAGCCCGTGCGCACAACGCGGGCTCGGCGGGGTCACCGGTGATCACCTCGACCCGAGGGTCGACGTACCGGTGCCGCGCGCGGTCCAGCCCGACCACGTCGTGGCCCGCGGCCAGCAGCATGCGCGCCACCGCGCGACCGGTCGGATCGGAAACTCCGGTGACCAGGACCCGCATGAAATCTTCCTCCTCGCTGGCGCCCATACAGACGTGACGCCGTTCACACACCATCGCCATACGGCGAGCCTGCGGCCGACCACAGTCCCGATGAACGGGACCGGCGGGTCGCTCACCAAGACGGGCGGCCCGCCATCGCGACCGGCGCGGGAAGGTCGACCCCATGAGTGATCGGTATTCGGTCGCGCCTCGGGAGGCCGCCGACGTGCGCGCCTACGACCTCGAGACCGATGTGCTGGTGGTCGGTTACGGATGCGCCGGAGCGGCGGCGGCATTCGAGGCGGCGGCGAGCGGCGCGCAGGTGCTGGTGCTGGATCGGATGAGCGGTCCCGGCGGCGCATCCGCCCTCTCGGGCGGTGAGATCTATCTCGGCGGCGGCACACCGATCCAGCGGGCCTGCGGATTCGACGACGACCCGGGAGCGATGGCCGCGTTCCTGTCCGCCGCGCTCGGTCCGGGGGCGGATTCGGCCAAGATCTCTCGCTACAGCGAGGACAGCGTCGCGCACTTCCACTGGCTCGCCGACCGCGGCGTGCCGTTCAAGCCCACACTGTGGGACGCGCCGACGTGGGTACCGCCGACGGATGACGGGCTGATGTGGCTGGGAGAGAACAGCAAGCCGTTCTCCGACCTCGCCGATCCCGCGCCCCGCGGGCATCGCCCGGCCGCCGCCGACTTCGGCGGCAAGCTGCTCATGGACTGTCTGGCCGAGGCCGCGCGATCCGCCGGCGCGACAGCGCTTTTCGATACCAGGGCGACCTGCCTGGTCCTGGCGGCCGACGGCACCGTCGTCGGTGTGGTGGCCCGGCGGTACGGCACCGAGCTGACCATCCGGGCACGTCGCGGCGTCGTGCTGACCACCGGCGGATTCGTGGACAATGACGCCATGCTCGCCGCTCACGCACCGAAACTGCTGGGGCACACCAAGGTCAGCGCGGGCACCGACGACGGAAGCGGGATCCGGATGGCGCAGGCGCTCGGCGCGGCCGTGCGGCACATGTCCACGGGCCAGGTCGGCATCTCGCTCGTTCCCGGCCTCGCCGCGCGCGGCATGGTGGTCAACGGGCACGGGCAGCGGTTCGTCAACGAGGACACCTATCCCGGCCGGATCGGCCAGGCGGCGCTGTTCCGGCACGGCATGCGGACCTGGGTCGTGCTGGACGAACGAGCCTTCGAGGAAGTGCCGGAACCACAGCGGTGGGGTGTGCAGCCGACCCATGTGGCGGAGACCGCCGAGGAACTCGCCGACCTGATGGGCGTACCGGCGGCCGCGCTGGCCGACACCGTCCGCCGGTACAACGACTTCGCCTCGCGCGGGGTGGATCCCGAGTTCGGGAAAGCGCCGCGCTGGGTGCGGCCCCTCACGCCGCCGCTCGCCGCGATCGACGTGCGGGCGGGGGTGCGGCCACCGTCGGAATCCGGTGATCGCCGTGGGACCGGTGCGTCCGTGTTCACCCTCGGTGGTCTGCACACCTCGCTCGACGGCGCCGTACTCGATGTCGACGGCGCCCCGATCCCCGGTCTGTTCGCCGCGGGCCGTGCCGCGAGCAACCTGCACGGCGAGGGCTACATCAGCGGCACTTCGCTCGGCGACGGCACCTTCTTCGGCCGCCGCGCAGGTACCGCCGCGGCCCGCACCAGCTGATCCGGACGGCGGGTTCCGGTCATCGGGATGGATCGGACCGGACGGCGCCGCACGGCCTAGCGTCGAAAGACGGCACTACCAGGAGGACTACCGCATATGACCAACAAGGTGCTCGATCGGGTACGGGATCTGCTGCCCGCGATCCGGGAGCGAGCCGCCGACGCCGAACTGCAGCGCAGAGTGCCCGACCAGAGCATCCGGGAGCTGACCGAGGCCGGGGTGTTCCGCATGCTGCAGCCGTCCCGTTTCGGCGGCGACGAATCCTCACCGGTCGCGTTCTACGAGGTGATCCGCGCCATCGCGACCGCCTGCCCGTCCACGGCCTGGGTGTCCTCGGTGCTGGGCGCGCACCCGTGGCAACTGGCGTTGTTTCCGCTGCGGGCACAGGAGGACGTCTGGAGCGCCGATCCGGACACACTGGTCTCGTCGTCGTACGCGCCGACCGGCAAGCTGACACCGGTCGAGGGCGGCTTCGAGATCAGTGGTCGGTGGAGCTTCTCCTCCGGGTGCGATCACGCCCGCTGGGCCTTCCTGGGCGCGGTCGTGCCGAACGACGAAGGCGGAGCGGAGTATCTGACCGTTCTGGTGCCGCGTGCCGATTACCGCATCGAGGACGTCTGGCACGTGTCGGGGCTGTCCGGCACCGGCAGCAACGACATCGTCATCGAGAAGGCGTTCGTACCCGCCCACCGGACCTACAGCGCGAGTGAGCAGGCCGAGCTGCGCGGACCCGGACAGGAGGTCAATACCGCTGCGCTATACCGGATTTCGTTCGGCGCGGTGTTCTCCAACACCATCACCGCACCCATCATCGGCGCCGCCCAAGGCGCGTACGAAGCGCACATCGAGCGCATGCGCGAGCGGGTGCGGATCTCCTACGGCGGGCAGAAGGCCGCCGAGGATCCGTTCGCGCACGTCCGCGTCGCTCGCGCCGCCTCCGAGATCGACGCCGCCGTCCTGCAGATGGAGCGCAACATCGGCGAACAACTGCGCTACGCCGAGGCGGGGGAGGAGATCCCTCTCGAACTGCGGGTCCGCAGCCGCCGCGACCAGGTGCGCGGCACCGAACGCGCCATCGAGGCCATCGACCTGCTGTTCGACAACTCCGGCGGTCATGCGATCCGCAAACCCAATCCGATCGAACGGCACTGGCGTGACGCGCACGCCGGGAGCGTGCACGTGATCAACGACGTGGAGCGCGCGCTGGTCCTGTACGGCCGGGACGCGTTCGGCCTGCCGGTCACGGATCGGATGATCTGATGACGCTCACCGCGGAGAACACCACGCGCCGGAGCACGACGGGCGGGCTGGAACTGCGCTACCACGAAGCGGGGTCGGGCGCGCCGCTGGTGCTGTTGCACGGCTCCGGACCGGGCGTCTCGGGATGGGCCAACTTCGGCGCCAACCTGCCGGTGCTGGCCGAGCGTTTCCGTTGTCTGATCGTGGATCAGCCTGGCTTCGGCGCCAGTGGCCGCCCGCCGGTGTACGAACGCAACTATCTGCGCATCTCCGCCGACGCGGTGCTGGGCCTGCTCGATGACCTCCACCTGGAACGGGTGCACCTGCTCGGCAATTCGATGGGTGGCGCGGTCGCGACGCTACTGGCGCTGGAACATCCCGACCGGGTCGATCGGCTGGTGCTGATGGCGCCCGGCGGCGTCGGGGTGAACGTGCTGGGGCCCGAGCCGTCCGAAGGCATCACGCGCTTGCTGGAGTTCAGCGCCGCTCCCACCCGGGAACGGCTGCTGCCCTGGCTGCGTGCCATGGTGTCGGATCCGGCGACCCTCACCGAGGAGTTGATCGAGACCCGGTCGGCCGCTGCCTCCGATCCCGCCGCTATCGCCGCGCTGCGCGACGCGTACGCGACCTTCGCCGATCCCGCTCTCGCAGAACCGGTTCCGCTGTGGGCCCGGCTGCGCGGCCTGCGCGCCGAGACGCAGATCCTGTGGGGGCGTGACGACCGGGTGACACCGGTGGAGGCGGCGTTGTTCCCGGCACGGCAGATCCCGAACGCGGATCTGCGCGTCTTCGCCCGGTGTGGTCATTGGGTGCAGATCGAACGCAAGTCGGCGTTCGAGCGCGCGGTCGTCGATTTTCTCACCGCCGGTCTCTGACCGCCCGCCGCCCGCGTCGATCACACCTCGTGATCGCGGACCCACCCCGCGATCTGGGTTCGGGAGGTGAAACCGAGCTTGGTGAGAATGTGCTCGACGTGGGTCTCGGCGGTGCGCACCGAGATCACCAGCTCGGCGGCGATGCGTTTGTTGCTGTGCCCCGCCGCCACCAGCCGGGCGACGTCCTTCTCCCGGCGTGTGAGGACGTCCGCCGCCTGTGCCTCGACCGGAGCGGCCTGCGGCGGTCGCGCCGTGGCGGGCGCGCGTCCCAGCGCGTAATCGATCGCCTCGCTCAGCGACAGCGTCGCGCCGCTGTCGAAGATCTCCTCGAACTTCCGCTCGCCCAGTTCTTCTCGCACGCGACCACGCATCCTGTCACCGAGTACGCCGGTGATGGCGTGGGCGAGGCGTACCGTGCTGCGCGCCAGGATCTCCGCGGCGCCGAGCAGACGGGCGGCTCGCTCGAAGTCGGCGCGCGCGACCGCCGACCACGCCAGCCCTTCGAATCCGGAGGCGAGCCAGACGCATCGGTCGAACAGGCTGAACATCTCGACGGAGCGGGCGAGATATCCGGTCGCGGCACGCTGATCGCCGCGCCGCCAATGATCCAGCCCCATCGACCACTGCGCCAGCCCGCCGAGCAGATACGGTCCGCGCTCTGTGGTGACCTTCAGCAGCCGCTCGGCGAAGGCGGTCGAGCGTTCGTCGGCGAGCACCAGCGCGCACACGAACGCGAACGCGAGGCTGTCCATCTCCATCGCGTGATGGCCGCATTCGGCTGCCAGATGCGTGGCGGTCTCGGCCAATTCGAGCGCGCGAGCGGTGTCGCCGTCGTTGAAGGCGAGCAGCGCCGAATCGAGCATCGCCTCCGCGAGGATGTCGGGGGCATTGACCCGGCGCGCCAGGGCAACGCATTCGTCCACCAACTGGCGCGCCGACCCGCGATCGGACAGCAACGCCGCGAGCGAGGCCGCCGCGGACAGCCCGCGTGCGCGCAGCTCGGTCGGTTCGCTCGACCTCGCCAGCGCGTCGGTCAGCCATCGGTAGCCCTCGGTGAGGAAGCGATTGTGCTCCCAGAACGGCCGCAGCACCGCCGCCATCTCGAGCGCCGACTCGGGTGCGTCGGTCAGGCTGAACTGTAGCGCCGCGCGCAGATTCGCGTGCTCGCGGTTCAGTTCGCGGAACCAGGCGACGTCATCGGAACTCCAATACGCGGTGCGGCCGCGCAGTGCCAGCCGCCGGTAATGATCGCGGTGGCGGCCGCGCACCTCGGGCTCCTCGCCCCGCTCGGCCAGCCGGTCGCGGGCGAACTGCCGGATCGGCTCCAGCATCGAGTACCGCCCGACATCGCCGTCGTAGCGCAGACTCAGCACCGACTTGTCGACCAGGCCGGTCAGCGCGTCGATCACCGTGCGCCCGTTCGGTGCGGGCAGGCACACGGCTTCGGCGGCGTCGATGTCGAAGCCGCCGGAGAACACCGACAGCTGCTCCCACAAGCGCTGTTCGGCCGGGATGCACAGGTCGTAGCTCCAGCGGATCGCGCCCTCGATGGTCTGCTGTCGTTCCGGCGCGAGTCGCGGTCCCGCGCTGAGCAGGCCCATGGTGTCGTCGAGCCGGGTGAGGATCTGTTCCGGAGTGAACACGCGGAACCGCAACGCGGCCAGCTCCAACGCGAGCGGAATGCCGTCCAGCCGGCGGCAGATCGCGGCCAGCGCATCGCGATTCGCGGGGGTGGCCGCGAAGCCGGGGTTGGCGGCGCCGGCCCGCTCGGCGAGCAGTCGCATCGCATCGCTGTCGGTGGTCCCCGCGTCCGGTAGCGGCAAGGGCGCGACGGGCATGACCTGTTCGCCCTGCACTCCCAGCACCTCCCGGCTGGTCGCCAGCACGCGGACCTCCGAGGTGGTGGCCACGATCCTGCCCACCAGCCGCGCGCAGGCGTCGATCAGGTGCTCGCAGTTGTCCAAGATCAGCAGCAGCCGCTTGGCCGCGAGGAAGTCGGTGAGCCGCCGCAGCGGCGCCGCCGTGTCATCGCGCAACGCGAGGGCCTCCGCGACGGTCACCGTGACCAGATCCGGGTCCTGGACGTCGGCCAGCTCGACCAGCCACACCCCGTCCGGGAACGCGCGTGCGACCGCGACGCCGACTTGGCGGGACAGCCGGGTCTTGCCGACGCCGCCCGGACCGAGCAGGGTCAGCACGCGTGTCGTGGGCAGCAGCCGCTTCGCGGCGGCGAGTTCCTCCCGGCGCCCGACGAAGCTGGTGACCTCGGCAGGGAGGTTGCCGATGGGACGCCGCGCCATGGGTGTCAACCCTAGGTACCGCGCGGGGCGCGGAAGAGCGTTCTGGACAAATTCAACTCCGATGAACGTGCCCGCGGGCCCGGCACGCGCAGGATCGGCGGCGTTCCGGTGACCGCGGAGGGATCGAACCGGCGCCGCTCACCGAGCGGCGGCAGCGGCGTCGACGTCGCTGAGCTGATGGCGCATACGGTCGCGCTTGGCGCGCAGGTACCGCACGTTGTGCTCGGTCGGACTGGTCTGCAGCGGAATCCGTCGTTCGACGGCGATGCCGTATTCGGTCAATCCCGCCTGCTTGGCCGGATTGTTGCTGAGCAAGTGGACCGACCGCACTCCCAGGTCGGCCAGGATCCGCGCCGCGGCGCCGTAGTGACGGGCGTCGACGGGCAGCCCGAGTCGCAGATTCGCGTCGACCGTGTCGGCGCCCTCGTCCTGGAGCGCGTAGGCGCGCAGCTTGTTCAGCAGTCCGACGCCGCGCCCCTCTTGTCCGCGCAGGTACACCACGACCCCGCGGCCCGCGGCGGCCACTGCCCGCAAGGCGGCGTCGAGCTGCTCGCCGCAGTCGCAGCGCAGCGAGCCGAACGCGTCGCCGGTGAGGCATTCCGAATGCACCCGGGTCAGTACGTCGCGCTCGCCCGGCGCGCCGAACACCAACGCGAGGTGTTCGGCGTCGTCGGTCGTGTCCCGGTAGCCGATGAGCCGGAATTCGCCGAAGCGGGTGGGCAGCCTGGTCTCGACGACGCGCACGACGCCCGGCTCCAGCCTGCGGCGATGGTCGATCAGGTCGGCGATGGAAATGATCGGGATTCCGTGCACCCTGGCCATGGTCAGCAGGTCGGGGAGCCGGGCCATCGAGCCGTCGTCGCGCACCACCTCGGCGATGACCGCGGCGGGGCGCAAGCCCGCCATCCGCACCAGGTCGACCGCCGCCTCGGTGTGTCCTGGCCGACCGAGCACGCCACGCGGGTGCGCTCGCAGGGGGAACACGTGCCCGGGGCGAGTGAAATCCCGGGGTGTGGCGTCGGGATCGGCGAGCAAGCGCATGGTGTGCGCGCGGTCGGCGGCCGATATGCCGGTGGTGATGCCCGCCGCCGCGTCGACCGAGACCGTGTACGCAGTGCCCTTCGGGTCCTGGTTGATCGCCGTCATCGGCGGCAGCTCCAGCCGGTCCAGGTCGCTGCCCGTCATGGGCACGCACAGCACGCCGCTGGTGTGCCGCACCAGGAACCCGATGTTCGCCGCGGTCGCCTGCTCCGCGGCGAGCACCAGATCGCCTTCGTTCTCGCGGTCCTCGTCGTCCACGACGAGGACCATGCCGCCGTTCGCGATGGCCGCCACCGCGGCAGGCACCGAGTCCAGTTCACCGGTCATCGTCCGCCACCTCCATATGCCTAATAGAAATATGGCGGGGCCGGAACAGCCAGGTGGCGTCTCACTGAGTGAGGCGGTCGATATCCGCCAGCAGCTCGCGGGCGAAATCGCGCTCCGCCTCGTAGTGCCGCACGCACCAGCGCAGCACCAGTTCGGGATAGGCCCAGTCCGGATTCGCCTCGGCGCCCTGCGCATCGGCCTCGGCACGCCTGCGCATCTTCTCGGCGTACTCGATGTGCTCGGTGAGTATGTCGCGCATCCGGTCGGGTTCGGCGAGGTTGCCGAGCCATGCGCGCAGCATCACGCTGTGCTTGAGCACCGGCGCCTCCACCGGTGCGTGATTGACCCAGTTCGCCGCGGCCGCACGGCCTTCCGACGTGATGGCGTACATCCGCTTGCCGCGCACGCCGTCCTCGTGCACCACCGTGCGGGAGCTGGCGTAGCCGTGCTTCTCGAGGCGTTTGAGTTCGGCGTAGATCTGGCTGAACGACGGGCTCCAATAGAAGAACTGCAGACTCCAGTCGGCCCATTTCTTGAGGTCGTAGCCGGAGAGTTCGTCGGCGTGCGAGAGCATGCCGAGTACGGCCCACGCGGTGGTCGGCAGGTCGGGCACCGCGGGTGTGACGCCATCGGTCATGGTCGGACTGTACCGCTCAGGCATATTCGGATTCGAACTATCGCCAGCGCGCCCGGCGCCCGAACAGCGTCCGTCCGGCCTCGTGGGAGATCTCGAGCAGCACCCGCGCCAGCTTGTCGAAGCTCATCGCCTCGGCTCGACCGGACAGCGACAGGGCTGCGGGGGCGGTGCCGCGGCCCCGGAGTGGCGCTGCGACACAGGCGATTCCGTCCATCGCTTCCTCGCGGTCGAGCGCCACGCCCTGGCGCAGCCGGACCTGGGCCAAGGCGCGATGCAGCGCGTCGGGCTCGGTGATGGTGTGTGCGGTCCGTCGCGGCAGCCGGGAATGGAACGCGGCTTCGGCGATAGTCGGCTCGAGCGTGGCCAGCATGGCCTTGCCGAGCGCGGTGCAGTGCGCGGGCATGCGGCCGCCGAGGCGGGTCGGCAGCATCGCGGCCAAGCGGCCGCCCGCCTTGTCCAGGTACACCACCTCGCGCCCGTCGAGCACCGCCAGGTGTCCGACCATGCCGGTGCGCTGGCACAACTCGTGCAGCAGCGGGCTGACCGCGTCGCGGATCTCGTTGTGGTCGGCGGTGAGCCCACCCAGTTCCAGGGTTCGCATGCCGAGCCGGTATCCGCCGGACGTGTGGGCCAGCCACCGGAGCCGGATCATCTGGTCGAGGATCCGATGGACGGTCGACCGCGGCAGGCCGGTGCGCTCCACCAAGCCGAGCAGCGTCAGCGTCGGGGTGGCCGCGTCGAACGCGTCCAGGATGAGGGTCATCCGCTCGATCATCGACACCGGCACCTCGGCTTCCACCCCCTTGGCGCGGGTCCGCCGCGGGACCCGGTCGGTGCGCGGCTCGCTGTCGGGCAGCAGGGTGACGGTCATTCGAACCTCCGTCGGTCACAGTCGGTCAACGTCGACCAGGCATTACGTGCTCGATCGTTTGTGTCTCCCATCACACTGACGACTTCGCAGCCGAGATGAATCGGGAGAACTACGTAGCTTCTACGGATCCGCATCTCGGTGACCGGACTCCGATCTTGACGACCCTCGGGCGAGCGCTGCTGTCATAGCTGACAGGTATATGCCTGATCGAAATAGGAGGCCCGATGGAACCGGTGCTCGAGATGGACGGATCGCCACTGGACGTGCGCGACTTCAAAGCGGTGCTGGGTCGCTTCTGCACAGGCGTCACGGTGATCACCGCGCACGCGGAGGACGGGCCGGTCGGATTCACCTGCCAGTCGTTCTCGGCGCTGTCGCTGGAGCCGCCGGCGGTCTGCTTCTGCCCCGCGCGCACGTCCACATCGTGGCCGCGCATCCGGGCCGTTGGCCGGCTCTGCGTCAACATCCTGGCCCACGACCAGCAGGAGATCTGCCGCCGTCTCGCGCGCAGCGGCACCGACAAGTTCGCGGGGGTCGACTGGGAGCCCTCGCCCAACGGCTCGCCGCGGCTGGCCGGAGCCATGGCCTGGCTCGACTGCGAGATCGAGCAGGAGGTCGACGGCGGCGACCACACCATCGTCATCGCACGCGTCACCGCGCTGTCGGAGCATCGCGAGGCGCCTCCGCTGCTGTTCTACCGCTCCGCCTTCGGGCGGCTCGATGAGGCCTGAGCACCTCCCGGCCAGTGGGACTGCACATTTCCGGGGCGGGACGGCGAACCGAAATATCGAAGTGACAACCGTGCGCGAATCGTGGAGGAACCGATGACTACCGACACCGAGGTCCGAGTGATCGACGCGGGCGCTCCGCCCGCCCGCTACGCGCGCGGCTGGCACTGCCTGGGGCTCGCGCGGGACTTCCGGGACGGGAAACCGCATACCGTCGAGATCTTCGGCACCGAACTGGTGGTCTTCGCCGGTGCGGGCGGAGAGTTGTACGTGCTGGACGCCTATTGCAGGCACATGGGCGGGAACCTCGGGGACGGCCGGATCAAAGGTGACTCCATCGCCTGTCCTTTCCACGACTGGCGGTGGGGCGGCAATGGACGCTGCACCGGCATCCCCTACGGCCGCCGAGTTCCACCCCGGGCTCGGACTCGCTCGTGGCCGACGTTGGAGCAGAACAAGCAGCTGTTCGTGTGGAACGACCCAGAGGGCGATCCGCCCCCGGCGGAGGTCACCATCCCGCGCATCGACGGGGCGTTCAGCGACGAGTGGACCGACTGGACCTGGAACACCATGACGATCGACGGCGCGAATTGCCGCGAGGTCATCGACAACGTGGTGGACATGGCGCACTTCTTCTACGTGCACTTCGGGTTCCCGACCTACTTCAAGAACGTCTTCGAGGGTCACATCGCCAGCCAGTACATGACCTCGGTGTCGCGCGAGGACATGATGGGGGAGACCGCGAAGGCGTTGGGCGGCAAGAACGTCCTGCACTCTGATGCCTCTTACTACGGCCCGTCCTACATGATCGATCACCTGCGCAGCGAGAGTGCGGGCCTGACGGTGGAGGGCATCCTCATCAACTGCCACTACCCGGTGTCACCCACGAAATTCGTGCTGCAGTACGGCGCGATCGTGAAGAAGCCACACGGCGTGCCCGCGGAGCAGGCCGAGGAGATCGCGGCGAAGTTCGCCGGTGGCCTGGGCCGCGGCTTCGAACAGGATGCCGCGATCTGGCAGCGCAAGACCCGCATCGACAACCCGCTGCTGTGCGAGGAGGACGGACCCGTCTACCAGCTGCGCCGCTGGTACGAGCAGTTCTACACCGACGTGGCCGACATCGATCCGAAGATGACCGACCGCTTCGAGTTCGAAGTGGACACCACCAGGGCGGTCACGGCGTGGGAGGCGGAGGTCGCCGAGAATCTCGCCGAGCAGCGCGCCGCCGCCGGAGCCTGAGCGGGGCCGCGATGGAACGGGTTACCTGCCGTATCTGCGCGACGTGTGTGCTCGTCGAGAAGTTCAGTCCGCAGCACACCAGCGTGCAGTGGAGCGCGGGCGCGGTGGCGGCGTGCGCCGAGTTCGCCGGCGCGGACAGTGCGCGGGTACGGACCTGCGTCGCGCTGCGCGACAGCATCGATGCCGCCGTCGCGGGCGGTCTCATCGACGTCAGCAGCCGGGACGGGGACGTGCCGTGACAGCCGTGGAGGACCGAAGAGGAGACGCAGCAGTGGATCGAGCCCGAGCGGCCGTGGCGCCGGGGAGCCGGGCCGAGGTTCCCGACGACTCCGAGAGTCGCCCCGGCGCATTCCTCACCCTGCGTGTGGCGCGGGTGATCCGGGAGACCCACGACGCGGTATCGCTGGAGCTGAGTCCGACCGCAGAGCAGTCGAATGCGATCGACTATCGGCCGGGCCAGTTCCTGACCCTGCGGATTCCGAGCGAGCTGACCGGCTCGGTGAGCCGCTGCTACTCGTTGTCGAGCGCGCCGCACGAAGCGGGGCCGCTGAAGGTCACGGTCAAGCGAACGTCCGACGGCTACGTGTCGAATTGGTTGTGCGACAACGCGGTCGCGGGCATGGATCTCCACGCGCTGCCGCCCGCGGGTGTCTTCACCCCGGCTTCGCTGGACGAGGACGTGCTGTTGTTCGCGGCGGGCAGCGGGATCACCCCGGTGCTGTCGATCCTGAAATCGGTGCTGGCAGACGGAGCCGGGCACTGCGTGCTGATCTACGCCAACCGCGACGAGCGCTCGGTGATCTTCGCCGACGAACTCGCCGACCTGTCCGCCCGGCATCCCGGCCGCCTGGTCGTGGTGCACTGGCTGGAGAGCGTGCAAGGGCTGCCGTCGCGGCCGCAGCTCGCGGCGCTGGCCGGACCGTGGCGCGAGCGCGAGGCGTTCGTGTGCGGACCCGGCCCGTTCATGGACGCCGTCTCCGCCGCACTGATCGGGTCGGGCGCCGACCGCAAGCGCGTGCACGTCGAGAAGTTCGTGTCGCTGAACGGCGATCCGTTCGATACCGCCACGCCCGATGTCGTCGACTCCGGCGACTCCGGCGACCACGCGGCGGTCGAGGTGGAACTCGACGGCGAGACGCGCGCACTTCCGTGGCCCCGCCACCAGGTCCTGCTCGACGTCCTGTTGGCCAACGGGCTGGAGGCGCCCTATTCCTGCCGCGAGGGCGCGTGCAGCGCCTGCACCTGCCGGGTCGTCTCCGGTCAGGTGGCGATGCGGCACAACGAAATTCTCGACGAGTCCGATCTGGCCGAGGGATACGTGCTGGCCTGCCAGGCGGTCCCGGTCACCGACACGGTGCAAGTCACCTATTCCTGAGGAGTACGACGAATCAATGGCTGACATCGCCTCGCTCGGCTACGTCCGAGTCGCCATCGCCGATGTGGCGGCCTGGCGCGCCTTCGCCTTCGACGTGATGGGTTTCGCGCAGGCCACCGGGCCGAATCCGGACAGTCTGTACCTGCGCATGGACGAGCACGCCTACCGTTTGGAACTCGTCCCGGCGGAACAGGACCGGGTGCTCGCCGTCGGCTGGGAGGTGCGCGACTACCGCGCGCTCGCCCGGGTGCGGCAGGCGCTGGAGCAGGCGGGCGTGGCGGTCACACCGCTCGCTCAGGAGCAGGTCGACGCACTACGCGTCGAGGAAGCCTGCACCTTCACCGACCCCGCCGGGTTCACCGTCGAGGTCTTCCACGGCCCGGTGCTCGACCACAGCCCGGTCGTCACTCCCCACGGAAACCGTTTCGTCACAGCGGGATCGGGACTCGGCCACGTCGTGCTACCGGTGCCCGATCTCGAGGAGGCGAACCGTTTCTACTGCGAGATACTCGGATTCCTGCCACGCGGCTCCTTCCGAGTGCCCACCCCACCCGGTGTGGGACCGGTGCGCGTACGGTTCCTCGGCGTCAACCAGCGTCACCACAGCCTCGCCCTGATCCCCGGCACCCGTCTCGACGGCCCTGGCCTGGTGCACATCATGGTCGAGGTCGACGAACTCGACGCCGTCGGCCGGGCGCTCGACCGCGTCATGCGGGCGGGTCTCCCGTTGTCGTCGACCCTCGGCAGGCACACCAACGACAAGATGATCTCCTTCTACGTCCGCACGCCCGGCGGCTGGGATCTCGAATACGGCACCGAAGGTCTGCTGGTCGACGAGTCCACCTACAGCGCGGAGGAGATCACCGCCGACAGCTACTGGGGCCACGAATGGTCACGTGGCTGATCCGGTGGCCCGGCTCGTCAGCCGCGCCTCGAGATCGAGCAGTTCGGCGCGGCGCAGTTTTCCCGCGTCGTCGCGCAGCGGGGTATCGGTGAACCGGTAGGTGCGCGGGCATTTGTAGCGGACCAGTCGCGACTCGACGTGACCGCGAAGCCGCGCCTCGTCGAGCGGGGCGTCGGTCTCGACCACGGCGTGAACGCGCCTGCCGAGGTCGTCGTCCGGCAGCCCGACGACCGCACACCCGCGCACGCCGGGATACTCGGTGATCACGGCCTCCACCTCGGCGGGGAAGACGTTGGCGCCACCAGTGACGATCAGGTCGGTGCGGCGGTCGCTGAGATAGAGGAATCCCTCGTCGTCCACGTGGCCCAGGTCGCCGAGAGAATCCCAGCCCGGCCAGTTGGCGTGGGTGCGCGGTTCGGCGCCCACGTAGCGATAGCTGGGTCCGTCGCCCTCGGCCGGGCGCATGAAGATCTCGCCGACCATGCCGGGCGGGCACGGACATCCGTCGGCATCCAGGACGACGAACTCGCCGAAGACGGCGCGGCCGACCGAGCCGGGGTGGGTCAGCCAGTCCCGGCCGTCGATCAGCGTCATCATCTGATTCTCGGTGCCGCCGTACATTTCGTAGATCTTCTCGGCGCCGAGCAGCTCGATCCAGGCCCGCTTGAGCCACGGCGGGCAGGGCGCAGCCATGTGCCAGAGCCGCCGGACGGAGCCGAGGTCGTAATCCTTCGGCCGATCACGCACCTCGGTGAGCATGCGCGACATCATGGTCGGCACCACGGTCAGCCAGCTGACTCGGTGGCGAGCGATCGCCCGCAACGCCGTGCGCGCCTCGAATTTCGGCAATATCACCAGGTGCTGGCCCGCCATGAGACCGAAGAACGAGGTATTGAACGGCGCGTTGTGATAGAGCGGGCCGCTGACGAGCTGGACATCGTCCGGTCGCTGACCGAGCACGGCGTTGAGCGGCGCGACGTCGAGCAGACCCGCCTGGCCCGACACGATCAGCTTCGGGCGTCCGGTCGTCCCGCCGGAAGTCGGCGCCTTCCACGCAGGCGCGACCGGATAGTGGTCGAACGGCGCGTCGGAGAACTCTGCCGACAGCGCGTCCTCGTCCGGCGCCGCGGGCAGGCCGGGTTCCGCGGCGCCGACCACCAGCCGCGGTCGCGCGAGCCGGAGCACGGCCGATCGCTCCGGTGCGGGAAGCCGCGGCGAGATGAGTTGCGGCACCGCGCCCAGCTTCCAGACCGCGAAGACCGTCGCGAAGTAGGACGGTTTGTTGGCCAAGGCGACGGTCACGTAATCGCCTCGGCGGACACCGAGTTCGGCGAAGTGCCTGGCTCGGCGATTGGCGGCCGACTCGAGGTCCTGCCGCGACCAAGTGTCGCCTTCGAACGTGATGGCCGCGGCGTGCGGGTCGGCGGCGGCCAGGTCGGTGAGAATCTGCCCGAGCGGCCGGGCGAGTGGATCAGGCACGGCGGGCGAACCTCGCTAGGAAGTCCGGGTCAACGATGTCGCCGTGGACTTGGACGTTGTGGCTGTGCGCGAGCTGATGCAGCGCGAAGGCCGTCTGCTGTGCCGTCGCGCGGCCCTGCGCGTCCTGCGCGGCGTTGACCGACCGCTTGGCCAGTTTCAGCGCGAACAGCGGCATGGCGGCGATCGTCGCGGCCAGCCGCATGGTGTGCTCGGTCAGCTCCGCTCGCGGGACGACCCGGTTGACCATGCCGATGCGTTCGGCGTCGGCCGCCGTGAGAGTCCCGGCGGTGAACAGCAACTCCTTCGCTTTCCGTATGCCGAATTCCCACGGGTGGTTGAAGAACTCCACCGCGTTGGCGCCCATCGCGACGACGTTGTCGACGAACTCGGCATCCTCGGACGCCACGATCAGATCACACGGCCAGACCAGCATCAGCCCGCCCGCGATGACCTTGCCGTGCACCTCCGCGATGGTCGGTTTGGGGATGTTGCGCCATCGCTCGCTGAACCCGGCGTAGATCTCCTCCTCGCGGGCCATGAGTCCCTCGGCGCCCTGGTTGCCGAAGCCGGCCCAGGTGCCGACCGGCGTGCGCGGACCCATGTTGGCGCGCCAGTCGTGTTCGCGCAGATCGTGTCCCGAGGAGAAGTGCGGGCCTTCGGCCGCCAGCACGATCACGTGGATGCCGTCGTCGCGGGCGGCCCGGTCGAACGCGTCGTTGAGGGCGTAGAGCAGCTCGGTGTTCTGCGCGTTGCGTGCGTCGGGACGGTTCAGGACGATCCGGGCGATCCTCGGCGTGCTGTCGTCGTAGCGGACCAGATCGCTCATCGCACACCCGCCCACAGCAGTCGCTCCGCGGCATCGGGATCGTTCGCCACGGTGACGGTGTCGGCGATCAGGCCGGTGGTCCGCCGCTGCCGCTCGTACCGCGCCCAGCCCGGATCGGCGTCGAGCACGAAAGCCCGATACATGCCGTGCAGGTTGTCGGCGACCGCGTCGGGGGCATGCGCGCCGACCAGGGTGTGATTCTCCGGACGGGTGTGCGTTTTGAAGACGAATGGCAGGTCCACCGCGTGCGCGGCGCCGAGCCGCCCGCCGAGCCGCGGTGAGCCCCAGTCGAATCGGAAGGCCCACGCCGCGCCGCCCGCGTCGGTCTGCGCCTCGGCCAGGCGAATCGCCGGGATGCGGAAGAACCAGTCCGTAACGACCGCCGACAGCAGATCGCCCGCCGAGGCATCCGGCCGGGACGCGCGATAGCGGGGAAGCGCGACGGCGGGGTCCAATCCGTATCCCGCGGCTCCGGCGGCCAGGGTCGGCTCATCGATCTGATCGATGGCGCCGGAAGCGACCAGGATGAGCCGGGCGTCCTCGGCATTGCTCCCGGCCAGGATCGCCACGTCGGTGGTCGCGCCGGAGGCGACTACCCCCAGCGGATCGTCGACGACGATCGCGCCGTCCACCACGGGCGCGAACGGCAAGGTGGTCAGCGCCGATCGTCCCCATTTCGCCGGATCCGCGGCGGTTTGCACTTCGTGCAGCACCGCCCTGACATGCGTGGACAATTCGTCGATCGGCATGTCCGCGAAGGCGTCGAGCGAGGGCTCGATGCCGATGTGCGCGGCCACGTTGTCGATCAGCAGGCGCGCCTCGTCCGGGGTGACGGTGTTGGCCGCCGCTCCGGAGTGCGCGATCAGACCGCGGAACAGGCCCCGAGCGCGCGGCACGGCGAGCAGAGTGGTGGCGAGCATGGCACCCGCGGACTGTCCCGCGATGGTCACCCGAGCCGGGTCGCCGCCGAAGGCCGCGATGTTGTCGCGCACCCACTCCAGCGCCGCCACCACGTCCAGGATGCCGAGATTGACTGTGTCCGCGCCGAAATGCAGCCACCCTTCGCCGCCGAGGCGATAGTTGACGGCCACCACGACCACCCCGCTCGCCGCGAACGCCGTGCCGTCGTAGGTCGGCAGGGCGTTGGAGCCATTGGTGAACGCTCCGCCGTGGATCCACACCAGGACCGGGCGCGCACCCTCGGTCGCGGAGGTCCAGACGTTGAGGTTGAGCACGTCGTCGCCCGGGATCGACACTTCGGGAACGAGCCCGTCGTAAGCGGGCACGTACGGCGCGCGTGCCGCGGTCGGGCCCGGATCGGTCGCGTCCCGGACCGTGGCCCACGCTTGCGGCGGCACCGGTGGAAGGAACCGATGCTTCCCCGCCGGGGCGGCGGCGAAAGGGATACCGAGGAATTCGTGCACCGGCCCACGGGTGCGTCCGCGTACCGGTCCGTATTGGGTTTGGACGGTTTGCAACATATCTGACATCTGTTTCATCCTTGATTGGAATTCAGCACATGTTGCAATCAAGCCCTACGGGATCTCGCTGGTCAAGAGCATCGTCATGACCAATTAGTTGCACATGTGCAACCTAGTGACTATTTGTTACATCGGCGGTACGCTGGCCCGCATGACATCTCGAACGCCTTTGCAGCGGGCGCTGGGGGACGGCGCGGAGCGGCGGCCCGAACCGATGGACGCTCTCCGTCTGGCGAAGCGAAAGTTCCTGCGCGGCGAGCGACTCGACGTCGGCCAGCTCGCGACCGAACTCGCGGTCAACCGGGTGACGCTGTACCGCTGGGTCGGCAGCCGCGACCAGTTGTTGATAGAGGTCATCTGGTCGCTCACCGAAGCGACACTGCGCGACGAGTGGGAGCGGGTGCGAGACGAGCCGGGCGCTCGGGTGCCCGCGCTGCTCGCCGCCTATCTCCGAGCGGTGCTGGCGCAACCGGGAGCGCGCAAATTCGTGTTGGAGGAGAACGAGCGTGCCATGAAGCTGCTCACTTTGGCGAGCAACGGGTTCCAGCCGCGCCTTGTCAAAGCCGTGGCCCGGTATCTCGCGCGGGATCTCGAGGACGAGCGCATCGCCACGACGCTCACGCTCGACGAACTGGCCTACGCCAGCGTCCGGATCGCCGAGTCGTTCCACTACCTGCCGACGATCGCCGGGGCGCCCCCCGACCCGGACCGGGCGGAACGGGTCTTGAGCGCGCTTCTGCACAAAGGGTCGGGGTGACCGGCTGACTCGCGCTCGATCACCTCGGTGTGCATAGACTGTCGGATCGAGGAGGAAGGACGCTGATGAAGCGAAAGCTGAACTGCCCCTGCGGAGAACTGATCGTCGGAACCGACGAGGATGATCTCGTGGCCAAGACGCAAGCCCATCTGGCCGAGAGCCATCCCGGCCACGACTACTCGCGCGACGAGATCCTGTTCATCGCGTACTGACGAACAGCCTGCGTGGACGCCGCCGAGCGCTCCGGCACCCTGATCCTCGGGCCGGGTGAGGTTCGAGGAACGTGCGCTGCCGACCGGCCGCTGCCACACCGACCGGCATCCACCGCCGGCACTCGTGCCGCGACAATCGCGGCGCATCACGGGCGGGGGCGCAAGCCTTCGATCATGTGTGTGGTTGTCTCGTCCACCAATTCGTCGGCGGTCTCGGCGGCGATCACGCCCGAGCCGACGAAGGTGGCCAGGCCTTGTAGCGCGGCGACCGCGGACAGCGCGATCCGGCGCGGGTCGCCGTCGATCACCTCCCCCCGCTTCTGTGCTTCGGTGATGAGCGCGACCGGCGTCGCGAACGCCGCGTCGACGGCCCGGGACATCGCATCGCCCGCGGCGGGGCTGTGCCTGCGCGCGAACATCAACGCGACGAGCGCCGAGTTCTCGGTCGCGAAATGGAGATAGGTGCGGGCCAGGGCGCGGATGTGCCCATCGGCCGAGTCGGCGGCCGCGGTCTGTGCCAAGGCGGCGGCGAGGCGTTGGAAGCCGGATACCGCGATGGCATCCAGTAGCGCCTGCTTGTCCTTGAAATGCCGGGTCGGAGCGGCGTGACTGACTCCGACGTCACGCGCCAGTCGGCGTAGCGACAAGCCGTCGACGCCGGACTCGCGCAGCGTGGCCTCGGCCCGCTGCAACAACTCGGCGCGCAGGTCGCCGTGGTGATAGGACCGGCTTCGAGTGATCGGCATGGTGTAGGCAGGATAACAAAATGTAGTCATTGCCTACTTTGTAGGCGGTGACTACATTGACTCGCATGACGGTTCGGACCTTCACCGCCCCGATCGCAGTGCTGACGGTCTTCGCGGCGCTGCTCGCCACCATGTATCTCGGCTACGCCAGCAATACCGAGAAGAACCTGCACGACTTCCCGGTGGCCCTGGTGAATCAGGACGTCGGCGACACGCTCGACGGCAAACCCGCCAATTTCGGCGCCCAGGTCAGCGACGCGCTGGTCGCGGGCATCCCGGCGGAGAAAATCGACCTGCGCGTCGTCGGCATCGCCGAAGCGCGCAAACAATTGCAGAACGGTGAGGTCTACGGCGCGATCGTGATCCCGTCCGACTTCACCAAGCGGCTCGCCATCCTCGGCGCCGCCGCCGTGGTGCCCGGTGCGGTCGAGCGCCCGGTGATCACCATCCACACCAACCCGCGAATCGGCCCCTACACCACCGGCATCATGCAGCGCATCGCCGACCGCGCGTTGCGTCAGGTGGACGAGACCGTCGGCAAGAGCCTGACCGATCAGGTGAACGCCGCCCTCGCCGCCGGGCCGGGCGCGCCGGTCGAGCCCAGCGGGGCCGCCCGGCTGATGCTCACCGATCCCGTGCAGATCGTCACCGCGCCCTACCGGCCGATGGACGACGGCGCCGGGCAGGGCCTCGTCGCGTTCTTCTACACCTTGATCCTGCTGCTGGCGGGCTTCACCGGCGCCATGATCATCCACACGCTCGTCGACTCGGTGCTCGGTTTCACGCCCACCGAATACGGCCCGTGGTTCGTGCACCCGCCGTCCACCGGCATCTCCCGGTTCCGCACGCTGCTGATGAAATGGGCGGTCATCGTCACCGCGGCTCCGGTTCTGTCGGGGATATTCCTCGGGGTCGCCTCGGCATTGAATGTCCCACTGGGCAGTCCGCTGCTGTTGTGGCTCTACGGAACACTGGCCATCGTCGCGGTCGGAGTGACCGCGCTCGCCGTGCTCGCCACCTTCGGCACCGCGGGGCTGCTGGTCAATCTGATCCTGTTCGTCGTCCTGGGCCTGCCCTCGTCGGCCGCCACGGTCCCCCTGGAGGCGACGCCCGCCTACATCGCGAACCTCGCCGCCTTCGAACCGATGCACCAGATCTACCTCGCCGTTCGCGCCATCCTGTTCTTCGACGCCCACGCCGAAGCCGGTTTCGGCCAGGGCTTGTGGATGACGGTGCTCGGCCTCGGGATCGGCCTGCTGCTCGGTGTGACCGCGACCTACGCCTATGACCGCCGCGGCCTGCACCGGGCTTCGGCTCCGACCGAGAACGCGCCGGTCATCGCGGTACCCGCCCTAGCTCGATAAAGCGCGCCGCGCGGTGGTCAGCGTGGGCTACCGCAGGTGTGAACCTCCCCGGCTCCTTGATCAGCAGAAGATCGAGCGTCGTGCGGATACCGGGGCTGGGCGGCCACCACCGTCAGTGGTCACCGGCCGCCAGCAGCGCGTCCAGCTTCTCCGAGTCGACGCCGAAACCGGCGAGGCGGTTCAGCGGGATGGAGCACCCGGCCCACGAATACTTCCGCGACCGCTACCGCACTGCCCGGGACGCTCTCACCCGCGCCATCGCCGACCTTTGCGAATCCTGCCGCGTACCGGCCGATCTGGATCCCGACCGCTTCGCCGTCCTCGCCATGGCCGTCCTCGACGGCCTGCAGACGCAGTGGCCGTACGACCCGGCCGATCACGTGGCGTACCTGTGGGAGCTGATCGAGCGCTCCGGGACGTCGTAGTATCGAGCTTGGTAGTCCGCCCCGGCCGTCCATCGTCCAGCCGGGCGGCAGCCACGGGGAGTGCAAGATGAGCGCACGCGAGGGCCTCCGCCCGCGACGGTTGCATCGCAGCACCCGGGTGCTGGTGGTCGCCGCCACGGTGTTCGTCGTGTCGCTGTTGGTGGTGCCTCGGCTGATCCGAGGCTACGTCAGCTGGCTGTGGTTCGGCGAAGTCGGCTTCCGTGGTGTCTGGCTGACCGTGCTGTTCACCCGGCTCTCGCTGTTCATCGCGGTCGCGCTGATCATCGGTGGCGTCCTTTTCGCGGTGCTGTGGCTCGCGTTCAGGTTCCGCCCGCTCTTCGTTCCCGAGTCCGAAGAGGAGAACAGTCTTCGGCCGTATCGGGCGGCGGTGCTCCGGCATCCGGTGCGGTTCGGTCTCGGCATCGCGACCTCGCTGGGGCTCGTCTGCGGCCTTGCCGCGGAGTCGAACTGGATGACCGTCCAGCTGTTCGTCCACGGCGGGTCCTTCGGCGTGTCCGACCCGCAATTCGGGCACGATGTCGGGTTCTTCGTCTTCGACCTTCCCTTCTATCGATTCGTACTCAACTGGCTGTTCATCGCCGTGGTCCTCGCCTTTGTCGCGAGCCTCGCCGCGCACTACCTGTTCGGTGGCCTGCGGCTGTCCAGAAAGACGGGCGGCCTGACGCACGCGGCCCGCGTCCAGCTCGCGATACTGGCCGGCTCGTTCATCCTCTTGAAGGCTGCCGCCTATTGGCTCGACCGGTACTCGCTGCTATCCAGCCGCAGCAAGGAACCCACTTTCGCGGGCCCTGGCTACACCGACATCAACGCGGTGCTTCCCGCCCGCCTCATTCTCTTCGCGATCGCCGTGATCTGCGCCGTGGCGGTCTTCGCCGCCATCGTCGTGCGGGACCTGCGAATCCCGGCGATGGCCGCCGCGCTTCTGCTGCTGTCGTCGATCCTCGTCGGAGCCGTCTGGCCATTGGCCGTCGAGCAGTTCTCCGTCCGCCCGAACGCCGCCGACATGGAGCGTGTCTACATCCAACGCGACATCGCGGCCACCCGCCAGGCGTACGGGATCGGCAGCGACCGGGTCGAGTACCAGCCCTATCCCGGCGTCGGCACCAGGTCGCCGCCCGAGGTCCCCACGGACGTCACCACGATCGGTGACGTCCGCCTGCTGGACCCGAGCGTGCTATCCCGGACGTTCACCCAGCAACAACAGCTGAAGAATTTCTACAGCTTCCCACCGCATCTGGACCTGGATCGCTACCGGGTCGGTGGGCAACTGCGCGACTACGTGGTCGCGGCGCGCGAGCTGACCCCGACCGCGCTGAGCGGCAACCAGCGCCATTGGGTCAATCGGCACACCGTCTACACGCACGGCAACGGGTTCGTCGCCGCACCGGCCAACCGGGTGAACGCGGCGGTCCGCGAGGCCGCGGGCGATGCCGCGAGCAGCAACAGCGGATATCCGATCTACGCGGTCGGTGACATCGCGTCCCAAGCCTCCGGGCACCAGGTGATCCGAGTGGATCAGCCGCGCGTCTACTTCGGCGAAGTGATCGGCCATGCGAGCCCGGACTACGCCATCGTGGGCGGCGGCACCGAGCCCCGCGAGTACGACACCGACACCACCACCTACACCTACGCCGGCGCGGGCGGCGTCCCGATCGCCAACTGGGTCAACCGCCTCGCCTTCGCGGTGACCTACACCGAGCGCAATATCGTCTTCTCGAAGGCGATCGGTCCCGGTTCGAAGATCATCTTCAACCGCGATCCCCGCCATCGTGTCGAACTCGTCGCACCGTGGTTGACCACCGACAACGACCCCTACCCGGCGGTCGTGAACGGCCGGATAGTCTGGATCGTCGACGCGTACACCTCGATCGACGGCTACCCCTACGCCAAGCGCAGTTCGCTCGAAGCCCTCGAGCCGGGCGACGAGACCCAGCGGGAGTCGCCGCGAGAGATCTCCTACGTGCGCAACTCCATCAAGGCGACCGTCGACGCATACGACGGCACGGTCACCCTCTACCAGGTCGACCGGCAGGATCCGGTGCTGGCGGCCTGGATGAAGGTCTTCCCCGGCACGGTCCGACCGGAGGAGTCGATCAGCCCGGAGCTACGGGCGCACTTCCGGTATCCCGAAGACCTGTTCACGATCCAGCGCGAGATGCTCGCCAAATACCACGTCGACGAACCGCGCGAATTCTTCACCACCAACGCGTTCTGGTCGGTGCCCAGCGACCCCACCGTGGAGTCCAATCCGCATCAGCCTCCGTTCTACGTCCTGGTCGGCGACCAGGCCGGCGCGGAACCGTCGTTCCGGCTGGCCAGCGCGATGGTCGGCTACAACCGGGAATTCCTCTCCGCCTACGTCTCCGCCCGCTCCGACCCGGAGGGCTACGGCAAGATCACCGTCTCGCAGTTGCCCACCGACACCCTCACTCAGGGTCCGCAACAGATCCAGAACTCGATGATCTCCGACACCAGAGTCGCTTCCGAGCGCACCCTGCTCGAGCGCTCGAACCGGATCCAGTACGGCAATCTGCTCACCCTGCCGATCGCCGACGGCGGCGTGCTATACGCCGAGCCGCTGTTCACCGAACGGATCTCGACGGCACAGAACGCGTCGACATTCCCGCAATTGGCGCGAGTGCTGGTCAGTTACCGCGATCCCGGCACCGGCGGTGTCCTCGTCGGCTACGCGCCGACCCTCGCGGAGGCGCTGGAGCAGGTGTTCGGTCCGGCCACCGGCAGACTCGCCACGCCGCCCGGCGGCGGACCCGGCGCCCCACTGCCGCCGGGTCAACAGCCCGCCGCGCCACCACCGGTCGCGTCACCGCAGGCACAGCCCCCGCCGGTGGATCAGGCGAAGATCGCCGAACTCAACGCGCAGATCGACCAGATCCGGGCCGCACTGGAACGTCTGCAGAAACAGCTGGGCGAACTCGAACGCAACGGTCGCTGACGCTCGCGTCGTCGGCCGCCAGCTACTAGTCGGATTCCGCTGCTGCCGAGTCACTTTCGAGGACCGCGCTGCGTTGCGAGTCCGGCAGGTGAACCAGAATCAGGCCGACGCCCGCGATGAGGAAGTTCTGCAACGCGGCCGACGAGGCGTTCACGTCGTCATTGGCCCACATGCGGAACCATTCGCCGCCGATGGTCAGGAACCCGCCCAAGAACAGCAGCACCGCCATGGTCCAGCCCAGACTCGACAGTTTCACGGCCGCGTCCAGACCGGCTCGCAGCCTGCGCGGCCGTCCGGTCAGCACCCGGCCCCATACGGCTCCCGCCGTGAGGAGCACGAAGGCGATCAGGAATTCCCAGATCACCACGAGGATGTAGGCGACGAGCGCGACATTGCCATTGGTGATCGCGCGCCAGTCCGTGCCCGGATTGTGGATCGTCGCTTTCATCGACAGCACAGCGGCCACGCCGTTGCGATTGGTGTCGGTGTCGACGCAATTGGTGAACGCGACGAACAGATAGTAGAAGCCGGTGATGGTGGCCAGCGTCGCCACCGCCATCCGGCGACTGCCCACCACATCGAGAATCTTTGTGCCGCTGCGCGTCATCTGCCTACCTCGGGTCGACCGGCCAGGAGCTCCAAGCGTCGACGATCATATCGGTGCCCGATCACGCATTCTCCCCACAGTGGGGAGCCCGGCACGGCCGGGGACGAGTCGAAATGTTGTCTACCGCATGAGGTTCCGTTTTGTATCGCCCGGAGTCTGTGCGCGAGGTTTCCGGCTGTACGACCGGCGGCGGCGGGCGGGGGACGTCGTGAAACGCGGCGACTGCGCCACCCGGGTGTGGTGGCGCAGTCGTCAACTGTGCGCTCCGAAGGCTCGGCGGAAGTGCCGAACCCACCGGCTTCTACTGGGCGGTGGTCTGCCGCTTCGGCAGCTTCCACCCCGGCCGGGGGAAGTGGCAGGTGTAACCGTCCGGGTAACGCAGCAGGTAGTCCTGATGCTCCGGCTCGGCCTCCCAGAACTCACTCGCCGGGGTCACCTCGGTGACCACCTTGCCGGGCCACAGACCGGAGGCGTCCACGTCGGCGATGGTGTCCAGGGCGACGCGCTTCTGGTCGTCGTCGAGATAGAAGATCGCCGAGCGATAGCTGCTTCCGATGTCGTTGCCCTGGCGGTCCTTCGTCGTCGGATCGTGGATCTGGAAGAAGAACTCCAGCAGTTGCCGGAAGTCCGTCTGGGCCGGGTCGTAGACGATCTCGATCGCCTCGGCATGGCCAGGGTGGTTCCGGTACGTGGGATGGTCGTTGCGTCCACCGGTGTAGCCGACGCGTGTCGATATCACTCCCGGCTGCTTGCGGATCAAGTCCTGCATGCCCCAGAAGCATCCACCGGCCAGAATCGCCTTGCGCGTGTCGGTCACGCCTCCTCCTTCGCGAAGAGAGTCCTGTACTGCCCATAGCCTTCCGCCTCGAGGTCGTCGAGGTGGATGAACCGCAGCGCAGTCGAATTGATGCAGTACCGCAAGCCGCCCGCCGCGCGGGGACCGTCGGTGAACACGTGCCCGAGATGGCTGTCGCCGTGTGCCGAGCGCACCTCGGTGCGGACCATCAGATGGCTGAAGTCCCGCTTCCGCACCACGTTCCCGGCTTCGATCGGCTTGGTGAAACTCGGCCATCCACTTCCGCTGTCGAACTTGTCGACCGAGGCGAACAACGGCTCACCCGACACCACATCCACATAGATGCCCGGCTCGTGGTTGTCCCAGTACTCGCCCGTGAACGCCCGCTCCGTGCCGTTCTCCTGAGTGACGTGGTACTGCTCAGGCGTCAAGGCGGCGACCGCCGCGGGATTCCGGTTGTACTCCCGTGCCACATGACCTCCTCATATCGGCCCCTGGTACAACCAGGGCACCGGCATGGAAAATCCCGTGCGAGCCGGGCGTCACACTCCGGTCCGGGCAGCCGGGCCCACGGCGGCCGCCCGTCGTCACCGACGGCGTCGGTCGTCCCGCTATACCGTGGAACTCGCGGTGGCTTCCGGGGCGGGAGGGGCGACGCTCGGGGGCGCCTTTCTCCGGGGCACCGTGAATACGGCGACCAGGCAGAGAACCGCGACAACGAAGCACGCGAGGGTGTACCACAGATTCCCGATCGGGTCTCCTTCGCTGGTCACACCGTCGACGGCGGCGAAGAAATCGGGCAACGCGGTCGCCCAGAGCAATGCCATCACGCCCAGGTACACCACGCCGTAAATGCGGACGAAGTCGTTCGTATAGGGCGCCGCGTCCGAGTCGCCGCGCCGCAGCCGGAGCCACTGGCGGGTCAAGATCACCACGGCGGCAATGGAGAGGACGGCCAATTCGGCGGCGTAGAGCACGCCACGCACCGTGGTGCTACCCATGCCGAAGACGGTCGCGGGGATGGGCAGCACCGCTGTGCCCAACGAGGCGAGAATGCCGATGACGATCGTGCGCCCGACCAGCTGCCCTCCGGAGAAATTTCGGCCCTGGTCGATGTGGCGGCCGACGAACGATTGGACGCAGAAGGCGAGCGACATCGGCCACAGAGCGGCGAAGACGACCACGCTCGGAAGCGGTACCGAATCGAACATCGGTTGATTGATCGGGTTGTCGACCGACCATTCCCACCAGCGCAGCTGCGGGCCGAGATGATCGAAGATCTCGTAGAAGGCGTGGTGGACGAAGCCCACGCACACCGATCCGGCGAGCACCCCGTAGTGCCGGAAGACCCCGAGAATCCTGACCAATTCGAACGCGAGGGTGGCCATGAACGGGTAGATCGCGATGATGTAGAGCGGTAATCGGCCCCAGAGGAATTCCACGGTGAACAGGTTGTGCGCGAACATCGTGTCGACGTGCGCGTCGATGCCGAACGCCGCGGGGAAGTACAGCGGCGGCTCGATGATGAACAGATACGCGGTCGCCCCGAACCAGAGCACCGAGTTGGTGGGATCGCCGTGGCGGCGCAACCGCACGATCGCGTAGATCAGGGCCAGGACCGCGCCGAGGACGATCGTGAATTCGAGGACGGGCAGGGTCCAGTTCTCCAATGCGAAAGGGTTCCGCACCTCGACCGGCCCGCCCGCCTCCTCGCAGGAGAAGCCGAGCGCGGTCGCGAGACGGTCGAAGGTGGGTGCGCAATCAGCCATCGGTCCGGCTCCTAGCGTGCGACCGTGTCGGCGGTGTACCAGTGCGAGACGTCGTAGCCGGCGTCATAGCGTTCGAACCACACGGCGGCCAGTTCGGGTAGTTTCTCGTGGTCCGGATTGTGCTTCGGCAATTGACTGCGGATGACGCCCACCAGTGCGACGAGTTGTTCACCGAGCGGCAGGTGGTCGAACGCGCGCGGCATCGGGCCGTTGTCCTCGGCCTGCAGAAACGGCAACCATTTGCGCAGCTTCTGCCTCCGCCGGTAATTCGCGAACATGGACAGCGCGTCGACCTTTCGCTCCTCCAGCGGGACATGCTTGTTGAAGCCCGCGCAGGCCAACCGGATCACCTTCATCACGTGACGGAAGATCGACGGCGCCATGCGCATCCGATACACATCGCTCCCGACGACGGAATCGAAGATGATCAGCGCGGAACTGCGATGTTCGACCTCTTCGACGAAGTGCCAGATGAACAGCGACGCCACTCGGTCGTCGCCCGGCCGGAACAAGGTCGAGTCGTTGTCGAGCATCAGTTTGAACACCGGAGTGAACGTCGCTTCGAGATCGGCGGTGTAGGCGAGGCGGTATTCGACCGAAGTGTTCACGGTGAGGCGGTCGAATTCCGCGATCACTTCGTTGAGCGTCTCCTGGAGTCCCGGGTGGCGCCGGATCAAGGCATTGGCGTGCTGGCGATGGGCGGTGGAGTGCTGCCCCTCCTGGCGCACGAACGCGTCGGCTTCCTCGGCGACCTCGGGATCGGTGATCAGGGGCATGGCCTCGCGGATCATGTTGACGATCATCTTCTCGAAGCCGATCGCCAGGAAGGACACCGCATTGGCCATGGACGAGAAGGCCGGATTCTCCTCGTTCCACAAGAAGGGCACGTCGTAGTCCGCGAATGCGAAGCGCATCTTCCGTACTTGAAGATCGGTCACTGGGCTATACCTCGACTTTCCGAAAGAACCGGTCCGGCGGCACCACCCGATGCGCCGAGCCGCGTTGCAGTGATCATACATACGACTGTCCAAGTGTATGATCAGAATCGCGTCAGAGCCGGGTCTACGGCACCCTTGTGATACGGTCGAACCCTTGATCCGGAGGGTCGGCAGGCTTTCCATCAGGGGGTTCGCAAGCGACGGGCTTCGAGTCGAGGAAGCGGGCAGTGGCAGGAAGGCGCGGGTGGGGCGGGAGTCCGCCGAAGGACGACGAGGAAGCCTCGCGTCGCATCGTCGCCGCCGCGGTCGAACTGATCGGACGGACGGGTTCGGAGATCGGCATCGCCGACGTCGCCGAGTCGCTCGGCGTCATCCGGCAGACGGTCTACCGGTACTTTCCCAGCGCGGACGCGCTGATGACCGCGGCGGCGATCGCCTCCGTCGACGGGTTCCTCGATCGGCTGACACAGCACGTCAGCGGGTTGGAGGACGCCGTGGAAGCGATGACCGAGGGGGTGGTGTACACCCTCGCCGAGGTCCGTCGAACACCCCACCTCGGCATCTTGCTGTCGAGCACGTACTCGAACGTCCATCCGGAGAGCCTGACCTCCGAAGAGGCGCAAGCCTTCGGCATGACGATGATCAAGCGCTTCGACGTCGACTGGGCGAGTTACGGATACGACGACGAGTCGCTGCACGAGCTGGTCGAATACGTCCTGCGCACGATGCAGTCGTTCTTCATTTCCCCGGGCAATCCACCGCGCGGCGAAGATGACCTGCGACGGTATCTACGGCGCTGGATGGGCGCAGCGATCATCGCCCAGACGAAGCCCTCCGCCAGCGTCCAGGGGTTTGCGCCGTAATCGGTTGCGGCACTTGTGGTGTGGCGCCGATGCGGATGAGGCGAGTGGGATCAGCTCGCGTCGTCGAGCCGTACCGTCACGAAGACGCGGCCGCGTTCGTCGCGTCGCGCTACCGCGTGCCCGGGCCGGTCGGCGCCGTTCAGATGGAGCGTGATGGGGCCGCCCTCGCCCAAGAAGTTCCGCCACCACGTCTTCCGGTCCGGCAACGCGACTCCGATGACGAACTCGTCCGCTTTTCGCCAGTAGTTGACCGGTGTGCTGAACGTCCGCCCGGACCGTCGCCCCACATAGGTGATCACCACGAATCCTCTGCCCAGCAGGCGCCCGAGTACCGGCGCGTCGAGCATGCCTGCCACCCCGGCGTTCATCGCTCGCACGATGCGTCCCAGCACCGTCTTCAGTTCCACGAATTCCTCCAGCCACCCACGGACATCTCCCGAACCCTAACCGTTTTCGCGGTGACGAGCCCGCCGCAGTGGGCCGGACGGTCACCGAAATGTCGTTTTGCGACGCTCGACTTCCGGTTGTGGGCAGGATTCGCCAATTGACCGGCACCTCGAACGGACCCGCTTCGATACTCGTGCGACGACCGTCATCACGGCGGCCGGAGGGTTCATGCGCAGAAGGGAAACCGATGACAACCAGCCTGCCCGCATTCCCCGCGGCGAACGAGGATCTGCTGGACACCTGCATCCGGCTCCGGGAGATCGCGCCGGTGGTCGAGGTGGAGTTCCCCGGCGGCGTGCCCGCCTACCTGGCCCTGACGCACGACGCGGTGCGTGAGATCCTCGCCGGGGACAACAAGACCTTCGCGCGGGATCCGAAGCATTGGCCGGCCCTGCACGACGGTTCGATCGCGGAGGACTGGCCGCTGCGCGCCGTCGTGCAGGGCGATCACCTGTCCACCAAGGACGGTGACGACCACCGGCGGCTGCGGGGTCTGATCAGCAAGGCGTTCACGCCGGGCCGGGTGCAGGCGCTCGAGCCGCGCATCCAGGCGATCATCGATCGATTGCTGGACGACGTGATCGCCGCCGGTGACGGCGTCGATCTGGTGCCCACCTTCACCGAAGCGCTGCCGATGGCGGTGATCTGCGAACTGTTCGGGGTGCCTGAGCCGGAGCGGGACCGGCTGCGACGCTGGACCGCAACCCTGCTGGCCCACACCACACCGCCGGAGGAAGCATTCGCGACGCAGAACTCGCTGATGACGTACCTGTACGAACTGGCGGACCGGAAACAGGAAAAGCCCGGCGACGACCTCACCACCGGTCTGGTCCAAGCTCGCGATCGGGACGACAAACTCACGGCCGACGAACTGGTCGCCGTTCTGTGGATCATGCTGGTGGCCGGGCACGAGACCACGGTGCATCTGCTCGGGCACGCCATTCTGGCGCTGTCGCGACACCCCGAGCAGCTCGCCCTCGCGAAGGCGGAAGACCGCTGGGGTGATGTGGTCGAAGAGACTGTGCGCTACCGCCATTCGGTGATGATGACGAGCTGGCGATTCACGCTGACGGACGTGACCGTGGCCGGAGTCGCCATACCCAAGGGCCAGGCGGTCGGTGTCGCGTACCAGGCCTGCGGGATCGACCCGGCCGAATACGGCGAGGCCGCGAACGAGTTCGACATCACCAGGGAGCAGCGCGGCGGACATCTCGGATTCGGTCACGGGCCGCGGTACTGCATCGGCGCGGGCCTGGCCCGCCTGGAGGGCCGTCTCGCGCTCGCCTCGCTGTACCGTCGGCTGCCGAACCTGGAACTCGCCATCGACCCCGACGAAATCCCGTACTCGCCGTCGTTCTTCACCGTCGGCCCCCTGTCCATTCCGGTGAAACTGGGCGCCGAGAAGCAGTAACCCTTGCCCGGCGCGGCAGCCGAACCACGAGGTCTCGGGTTCCGACTTTCGTGCCGGTTGCCGCGCCGGTCGACCCGCAATTGCCGATAATCGGTCAGCGTGGTGAACGACTCGCTGGGCGCCGGCCACGGCGCACTCGATGCATGTTCACATGGTCGGCAAATTTGCGCGGATGGTGCCCGGGCCGTTCGCGATGGTCGCGGCGGATTGTCGAATCTTGCAACGTTTCCGCTGTTCAACGGTCTATTGCGAACGGGAAACGCATTGTCGGATCTGGCGAGATCTGATCATGTGTCGTGTCACGCTGCTGCGGTCCGCAGTTCCGTAGCAACTGGCAGGAAGGATCGATGACGCCGATGTCACAAGGAGATCCGATCGTCGGGACCACGTCCGAACAGCTCGCCCGGATCGCAGTCCAGGGGCCCTGGGACGCCCAAGGGCAGGTGCGCCCGGAAGCGGTGCAGTTCGCGTCGAACTTGGTGAGCGCCGTGCGTAAGCGCAGTGGCAAGGGGCTGGTGCCCGATGACGTGGACGACCTGGTGAACCGGGCGCTGAACGTCGCCGTGCCGACGTTCCCGCGCATCGAAGGGGCGGGCGGGATCGGTCTGTCGGCGCACATGCTGCGTCAGACCACCACCCGGCCGTGCCCGCTGGTGGTCTTCCCCGCCGGGTGGACACCCGTCGGCTGGCCCTTGTTCGAGTACGCCTATCTCACCCTCGCGTGGAAGGGCTATCACGTGCTGGCCTACACGCCGCGCGGAATCGGCTGGACCGCCACACCAGGAACGAACCTGCCGTGGTTCGGCACGTCCGAAGGCACCGTCGATGTCGCTGGTCCATGGGATCGGGCCGACGGCAAGAAGGTGCTCGACTACGCGATAGACGAACTCGCCCCCAGCGGCATCGCCTTCATGGGTGAGTCCTATGGCTCGGGCATCAGTCAGCTCGTGGCCGCGCACGATGACCGGGTCGACGTCGTCGTCGCGCTGAGTACCTGGGGCAACCTCGCCACCAGTCTGTACGACAACGGCACCCGCCATCTGAAGGCCGTCGAGGCACTGATCGGCCTGACCGGTGGCGAGCAGGCGGAGAAGTTCGACGAAGAAGCATTGGAGATCCTGGCGAAGTTCGCCGAGGGTGTGGACATGGATCCGGTTGTCGAGTGGGGCACCGAACGCGCACCGGAACGCTATGTCGGCTCCCGTGATATTCCGACCTTCTTCTCGAATACCTGGCACGAGGGGCTTTTCCCGGTGAACCAGGTGCTGGAGACCTTCGAGAAGCTTCCGCGCCCGAAACGGCTGAACATGTGGATCGGCGACCACGCGGCGCCGGAAGGCCCCGGCCTGATCGCTCCACCCATGCCCGGTGCGGGCCCGAACGAGCCACTGCGCGAGGCATACGCCTGGCTCGATCACTACCTGAAGGATGAGGACAACGGCGTCGACGCGTGGCCGGAGATCAGCAATCAGGTCATGTTCACCTACGTGACCACTCCAGGCGCCGGGAACGGCCAGAACGTGATCGTCGAACCGGCGCGGCGCGAGGAGAAGGCCTCGTGGGCGGACGTCACCACCGATACGGAAGTGCTGGTCTTGACCGATGAGCGTGAGGGCGGCGACGGTGTGCTGACCCCCGATTCCACGGGCGGTTGGCAACGCAGTTTCACGGTGGGCGAGGAGCCCGAGGTCGTCGCCATGGACAAGCTCATGACGACGGGCCAGGAGGAGTGGTCGGGCAATCCCAAGGTCTACCGGATCGATGAGATCGACCGCGGTCATGCCCTCGTCTGGTCGACGGGGCCGCTGCTCGCAGCACGAGGCGGCGTCGCCAGGCAGATCCGCGGGATCCCGCGGTTGCAAGTGACCATCGACAGCACCCACGAGTCCGCGACGGTGGTCGCCTATCTGCTCGATGTCGACGAGAACGGCTCGGCGAGAATCATCACCCATGAACCGAAGACGACGGAGTCCGGTCTGCCCGCGACCGTTTCGTGGGAGCTGCAAGCAGCCGCCTACGATCTCCCCGACGGTCATCGGTTGATGCTCGTCCTCGACGGCATGGATCCGCTGTATTCCAGCGCGAACAAGGTCGGTTCGACGATCACCGTCAGTGCACCGGATGGCGCCCCGTCCTGCCTGGAGTTGCCGCTCGGCTGACCGTTGCGCGTGGCCCGGGCAGGCAAACCATCCGGGCCACGCCATGGTCGACGACGGATCGGGCCATGACCACGATTCGGCGGTCTTCAGCCCGGCGCGAACGTCACCACCAAGACATCGCGATAGGCGGGGCGGCTCCGATCCACCGGACGCACCGGCGAAACACTGTGCAAGGTGCGGCGGTCATCGCCGAGCAGCAGCGTTCCCGGCCGATCGAGGGTGGTCCGCAGCAGTCGTCGTCCGCTCGGATCGAACACCGAACTCGCGCCGCCCAGGGCATTCTGCCGTCCAACCAGAAGCGAGGAGACCAAGGTGACGCCGTCGCGGTGGCGGCCTTCCGGTGTAGGCAGGCCGTCCGCGTCCGCCGAGGCGATGACCCGGAAGGGATGTACTTTCGCGCTCCACCGCGCCGGGCCGTCCAGCGCCGTCGCCAATCGCGCGAGCAGTCGCAGCACCGCCACGAAAACAGGGTCGGTCACGAATGCATCGGTCAAGGGCTCGAAAGTGCGGTCCACGCCGATATAGAGCGGGTTGGATTCCTCGGGCTGCACGAACGAATCCGACGACAGCAGGCCGATGCGACCGGCCGAACCGGTGAGCGAGAACCGGCCGTACCGGCGCAGCCTGCGCGTGCCACGGGCGTCGGCGTAGACGTCCGGGTGCAAGTCTTCCCAGTGTCGGCGAAATCGTTCCCAGTCGGCCGGCTCCAGGTCGAGGCTCGCGGTCGTGACGTCAGCGGGCAGGAGGTGCACGCCGTCGGCGACCAAGGCGTCGCTCGCGGTCCGTTGTACCTGCTCCGCCGTCTGCCCTTCCGGATTCAACGGACGTGGGGCCGGGTGGGCGCGGAGATGGCGTCGTCCTCCGCCGCGATCACGACGTCGTAGTCGTGTTCGGTGAACCGCCGGGCCAGTTCCAAACCGATACCGCTGGAGGCTCCCGTGACGAGTGCGAGTGGTGTGTCGGTCATGTGTTGGGGCTACCCACTGAAGCCGCACCCATACCCGGGTCCGACCGGCTCGGTAGTCTGCAGGGGTGTCCGCCGCGCCCGCCGACGCTGACGCACCGATCGTTCCGGTGCGAGACGGAGTGTTCTTCACACTTCCCGCCGCGTTGCCGCGGGGGCGCCACAATCTGGGGCGGGAGCAGGTGATGGCGGCGCAGCGGGAACGGTTGCTGGTCGCCGTGACCGAACTGCTCGCCGCCCGCGGTTACGCCGGATTCGGTCCCACCGATGTCGCCAAGCGGGCCGGAGTGTCCTTGGCGGCGTTCTACGACGCTTTCGCCAACAAGGACGAGTGCGTATTCGCGGGCTACGACCGCTTCATCCAAGTGCTGCTGACCCAGCTGACCGCCGCGGACCTCAAGGGCCGGGATCGCAGATCCATCGTCGCCGACGCCCTCGGCCAGTACCTCGGCTCCCTGCAGAACGACCTGGTCGTAGCGCGCGCCTACCAGGTGGAGATCGACGGGCTCGGGCCGGCCGCCCGGCGACGCAGGCGCAAGTCGATCCGGCTGTTCGCCGAGTACATCCGCGGTCTGGTGCAGAGCGCCAGCGGGAATCGGCAGCCACTGTTGTCCGTCACCGCGTACATGGGCGTCGTCTACGCCGTACGCCAGCTCACCGCCGATGCGCTCGACGAGTCGGGCGAGCCGGATCTGACCGCACTGAGCGCCGACCTGGAGCCCTGGCTCACCGATCTGTTCCGCGAACACTGATCCGGCGCGCGGCCGCGAGCCCGACTTGACATGACAGCCGCCGTCGCGCAGCATTGGCGTAAAGCTCGTTACTTCGATACCGCCCGCATCGGCGTGGCACGCCGCCGAATGTCCGATTCGCCGTCGTCGATCCCGCGACGGATGCCTGTCGTCGAAAACCTCGAATGGCCGTAACAATCGCACTCTTCACCCGTGACCTGCGCGTCCACGACAACCCGGCCTTGTTGGCCGCCGTACACGAGGGCGCGGCAGTGGTTCCGCTGTTCGTCGTCGACGACCGGCTCGTCGGCAGCACTCGCCCGGCCGCCAATAAACTGCGTTTCCTCTCCGCCGCGCTGGCCGAACTCGATGCCGAGCTTCGCTGCGCCGGTGGGCAACTGGTGATTCGGCACGGTGACTACGTCGAGGCGGTGGATCGGGTGGCGGCACAGGTGCACGCCGACAGCGTCCACATCGCCGAGGACGTCACCTGGTACAACCGATGCCGACTTCGGGCACTGGGCGAACGGCTGGCGCGGCGCAGCTGCCTGCTGCACACCCATCCCGCCACCCTCACCGCCGTGGATCCCGCCGATTGCGGACCGTATCGGCCGGACGACGAGGTTCCGGACTTCGCGACCTATTTTCGCCGATGGTTGTCGGCGCCGAAGCGACGACCGCTGGAAAAGCCCACGGAATTGATCGTTCCTCGCATCGAGAGTGATCCCGTGCCGAGATTCGACGAACTCGGCGACGCGGCCGTTTCACCGCAGTTGGCGGTCGGAGGCGAGATCACGGGTCGTGCGCTGTGGCGAGGCTGCACCGCCGACCGGCGACAACCACGCGGCCGGTCCAAGGGTGACCTCACGGGCGAGGGATGCTCCCGGCTGTCGCCGTACCTGCATTTCGGTTGCCTGTCGGCCGCCGAAATGGCGTACCACACCGACATGGCGACGCCGGATGGCCGCGCTTTCGTCCGGCAGCTCGCTCGGCGCGACTTCCATCTCCAGTTCCTCGTCGCCCGGGCCGATCTCGCGCGGTCCGGCGCTGGTACGGATGTGCGGCAGGCGCACGATCCGGTCGTCGTCGGCGCCTGGCGCGACGGCCGCACCGGATACCCGATCGTCGACGCGGGCATGCGGCAGCTGGCCGCGCAAGGGTGGATGCCGGAGCGGGCACGGGTGATCGCCGCCAGTTTCCTCACCACGACACTGCAGGTGGACTGGCGGGTCGGCGCCGAGCATTTCCGCCGGTGGCTGCTCGACGACGCGGCGAGCGACCGCTTCACCTGGCAGCAGGCGGGCCGTTTCGACCCGAGAGCGGTCGGCACCGCCGAACGCTACGACCCCGAGGGGAACTACGTGCGGCGTTGGATACCGGAACTGGCTTCCCTGCCGGGTTCGGAGATCCATCGCCCGTGGTGCCACAGCGTGCCGCCCTCGGTATATCCCGCTCCCATCGCGGGCAGCGCGAGCACGTAACCGGCCTGCCGGGCGGTTTCGCGTGCTCGCTGCCGGGTACCGCGGCGACGGACGTAATTCGTCAGTCCGTCCCGATTGCCCGAGGGAGGTCAACCATGGCAACCACGATCGACTCGACCACCGACGCCGTCGATTTCCTCATCGACCAGCACGGCCGGATCCGGCAACTGTTCATCGAGACCGCCGACACCTCCGACCCTGTTGAGCGCGAAAGCAAGTTCTTCGAATTGCGACGCCTGCTCGCCGTGCACGAGACCGCCGAAGAAGAGATCATTCACCCGCGCGCCCGGCGTGAACTGGGCGATGGCGCGTCTGTCGTCGACGCGCGGCTGGAGGAGGAGAACAAGGCGAAAAAGCAGCTCGCCGAAATGGAGTCGCTCGACATCAGCTCGATGGAATTCCAGGTGAGACTGGCCAAGCTGCGCGAAGCGGTGCTGGCCCATGCCGACCATGAGGAACGCGAGGAATTCAACCGGCTGCGCGAGGAACTCGACGACGACACGCTGCGACGTCTGCGCAAGACCGTCGAGCTCGCGGAGGCGATGGCGCCGACCCGGCCGCATCCCGGCGTGGAATCCGCCGCCGCGAACGTTCTGGTCGGCCCGTTCGCCGCGATGATGGATCGTGCCAAAGACATGATCAGCAAGCCGCGGCATTGATCCATGCGGCAGTGCAAGACGCGGGGGGGGGGGGGGGGGGGGGGGGGGGGGGGGGGGGGGGGGCGGGCCGGGGGGGGGGGGGGGGGGCGGGGGCCGGGGGGGCCCCCCGGGGCCCCCCCCCCCCCCCCGCGCGCGGGGGGGGGGGGGGGGGCGGCGGGGCGGCGGGTTGTTGTTTGCGACCAAAACCCATAACCCCCACGCGGGGTATTTCCCCCCCCGGCCCCGCCCCCCCGCGGGGGGGGGGCCCCCGGGCCCCCCCCCCCGCGTCGCTCAATGCCTGAACAGCCGTGTTCCGTTCCGGGCGTAGGCGTGGGGGAGTCAGTCCGGGATGTGTGATTCGTGGGTGAACGGTTTGGTGCCGTGCACCGCGGGCTCGCCTTGCGGGTTGGTCTGCGCGCCATGGTTCACGCGTTCGTCGGAATCGAGCCATTCGCTGACCGGATTGTCGATGTAGCGCCATTCCGTGCCCGAGGGCCACGGCCCCTGCCCTTCGTTCCATGGGCCGCGGGCGCTCGCGGAGCCGTTGGACATGTTGAAGGCCACGTTCTGGAATCGATCGTCGCCGGGCAGTGCTCCGGGCGGAAAGTTGACCGGCAATTCGTTCAGCGCCGCGGTGAACTGCTGGAAGTGTGCGATCTCGCGGGTCATCAGGAACGAAAGCGTGTCCTGCACACCGGGATCGTCGGTGAACTGCTTGAGATATTCGTACACGATCTTGGCGCGCGACTCCGCCGCGAGGTTGCTGCGCAGATCGACCGAGGGCTCACCGTTGGCGTCGACGTACGACCCCGACCAGGGCACGCCAGCGGAGTCCTTGACGACGGGTCCGCCGCCGCTGAGCGCGAAGTACAGTGGGTTCACCGCGACCTGATGGATCACCTGGTCACGTCCGCCGGGCGTCGCCACCATCGGCATCCAGTCGCACCGCTCGTTGGCCTGCTTCAAATCGTCGTTGAGCCCGTCGAGCAACATGGTGATCATCGCGCCGACGATTTCGAGATGGCTGAGTTCCTCCGTGGCGATGTCCATGAACAGGTCATAGGTTTTCGGGTGCTTGCCACGCAGCATGAACGCTTGGTTGAAATATTGCATGGCGGCCTTCAATTCGCCGTTGGCGCCGCCGAACTGCTCTTGCAGCAGGGTCGCGAAACGCGGATCGGGACGGTCGACGCGAACTTCGAACTGGAGATCCTTGTTATGGGTGAACATCGCTCTCCTTACCAATATGGTCGGCTGACGAGATGGCTTCTACTGCCTAACCCAGCGCACGACGAGCAAGAGACGCGTTGCTTGTTCGGTGGCGACGATACGGGTTCGAATTGCCGGTCGTGCGCAGCGACACGAGGGGCGACCATGCCCTACCCCACGCCGGGGACCTCCAGCCAGGCCGCGCTGTCGGCGGGCAGGACGCTGTCCTGCAAAGGCTCGCTGGACAACAACAGCCGCTCGTGCCTGGGCAGCGTGGTCGGCGCGTTCGAAACGTTCACGATGCACACCAGGCCGGGAGAGCGTCGGAGAAGCAGAACACCCGGCGCACTGGGCAGCCAGGACCAAGAGCCCTCCCCGAGGGCCGGATGGTCCCGGCGCAGACGCAGCGCCCGGTGATAGAGGTCGAGCATCGAATCCGGTTCCCGCTTCTGCAATTCGGCGGTCAGCGACACCCAGCGCTGTGGCTGCGGCAGCCAGGGAAGGGTGTCGACCGGGCCGAATCCGAATGGCGGCCGGAATCCGCTCCACGGCAGTGGCACACGGCACCCGTCGCGGCCGCGGGCGGTGTGGCCGGAGCGCTCCCAAGTCGGATCCTGTAGCACCTCTGGCGGGAGATCTTCGACCTCCTCCAAGCCGAGTTCCTCGCCCTGATAGAGGTAGGCGCTGCCGGGGAGCGCGAGCATCAGCAGCAGCGCCGCCCTGGCGCGGCGACGACCCAGCCCGACATCGACGGGACCGTGCGGTTCGTGCTGTGAACCGCCGCCGCGGGTGGAGGCCCGCCCGTAGCGGGTCACATGCCTGGTGATGTCATGGTTGGACAACACCCACGTGGGTGGCGCGCCCACCGCGTCCAACGCCTCGGTCGTGCAGTCGACCACGGCACGCAGCGCGTCGGCATGCCAGGAACACCGCAGGAAATCGAAGTTGAATGCCGTGTGCAGTTCGTCCGGACGCACGTAGCAGGCGAGGCGCTCGGGTTTGGCCACCCACGCTTCGGCGACGAAGACCCGATCCGGCCCATAGGAATCCGCGATCTTGCGCCAGCCGCGATAGATCTCGTGTACCTCCTGCCGGTCCCAGTGCGGATGGTCGGTCCGATCCGGCGGCTCCATCATGTCCTCGTGATCGGTTTCGATATCCGGTAGATCGGGGTGTTTGACCAAACCGTGCGCCACGTCGATGCGGAAGCCGTCCACGCCCCGATCCAGCCAGAAACGCAGGATCGACTCGAACTCGGCACGGACGTCCGGGTGCTCCCAGTCCAGGTCCGGCTGGTGGGCGTCGAACAGGTGCAGATACCACTGCCCGTCCGCCACTCGGGTCCACGCAGGGCCACCGAACACACTCCGCCAATTGTTCGGCGGACCGCCGGAGGACGCGCCGTGCCGGAAGAGGTAACGGGCTCGCTCCGGCGAGTCCGGCCCGGCCGCCAGTGCCTGCTGAAACCAAGGATGCTGATCCGAGGTGTGGTTGGGGACCAGATCCACGATGATGCGCATATCCTGCGCGTGCACCTCGGCGATCAGCTCTTCGGCCTCCGCGAGCGTGCCGAACCGGTAGTCGATGTCGCGGTAGTCGGAGACGTCGTATCCTCCGTCCGCCATCGGCGACGGATACCAGGGCGTGACCCATATCGCGTCCACTCCGAGGTCGCGCAAATAGGTCAGTCGAGACCGGATACCGGCGATGTCGCCGAGGCCGTCGCCGTTGCCGTCGCCGAAACTGCGGATGTAGATCTGATAGATCACGGCATCGCGCCACCAGGGAGCAGTCATCGTGGCACCCTCCTCTCGGCTCGTTCCAGGGCGGTTACCCGCAATCGGAATCCTCGTAACGTCGCGTCGGCGCTACGAGGTCGAGGAGGAATCGTCACGCGCGGGGTGGCGGCGGGAGGCGGTGTGGTCCGTGCCCGCGCGGGTAGTCGCTGGACATGGCTACCACAGCTCCACTACCGGAAGAACGAGCAGGCACGCCGCGGCGAGCCGTGGTGACCGGGGGAGACTCCGGAATCGGTGCTTCGATCGCCGTCGCGCTCGCGGCGGGCGGGACCGATGTCGCGCTGACGTTCCACAGCGACCAGCGCAGCGCGGAGGGCACCGCGACGCAGGTGCGCGAACAGGGCAGGACCGCCGTCGTGCGCCGTCTCGACTTGGCGGCCCCGTCGTCCGCCGGGTCGGTGATCGACGAACTCGCCGACGAACTCGGTGGCCTCGATGTGCTGGTGAACTGCGCGGGTACCGGGTCGGCGCGGAAGGCGATGGACATGGACTTCGACACCTGGCGGCACGTGCTGTCGGTCGACCTCGACGGCGCGTTCGTCTGTTCCCAGCGCGCGGCCGGACATATGATCGCCGCGGGCAACGGGGGCAGGATCATCAACATCACCAGCGTGCACGAACACGTTCCCCGGGTGGGCGCCGCACCGTACTGCGCGGCCAAAGCGGGGCTCGGCGCACTGACGAAAGTGTTGGCGCTGGAACTCGCCGAATACGACATCACCGTCAATTCGGTCGCGCCGGGGGAGATTTCGACACCGATGACCGGCCAGGAAGACGTCGATCCCCGAGCGCAGTCGCGTCCCGGCGTGCCGCTGGGCCGAACGGGGCACGCGAAGGAGGTCGCTGCCGTCGTGGCGTTTCTCGCCGCACCGGAGGCGAGCTATGTCACCGGCGCGTCCTACGTGGTAGACGGCGGCATGCTTCTGATGGGCCCGCAGGCCAGCACCTTGTTGACCGACGAGAAATGGCGCACGCCGTGACCACGGATTCGGTTACTTCGCGTCGTCGCGGGGCAATGCGCTGAGTTCGAGCAGACTGTCGACCAGGGTGCGGGCGTCCGTCTATCGCTCCGCTACCGGAGTCATGCAGCTGGCCGGGGGATCGACGAACAAGCAGAGGGCTGGACCGCGGGTAGGACGGTAGCCGTCGGGCACTCCGCCCGCGTCGATGACCTGCGTGTAGGCGCCGACGGCGTCGGTGGGGCGGCGGGTGAGGGAGGGGTCGGTACGCACGTCCACGGTGTAGAGGCCGAAACGGGGCGTGTAGCTTCCCCATTCGTAGTTGTCGGTGAGGCTCCAATAGTTGTAGCCCATGATGTTCATGCCGTCGGCCTTGGCGCGCTGGATCCAATAGACGGTATCGCGAAGGTGATCGCCGCGAACATAGCCATCGGCGCGTGGACGGCCGTCTTCGGTCGGCATCCCGTTCTCGACGACGTAGAGCGGTTTACCGGGCAGCCGGCGCGAATAGTATTGCAGCGCATAGTAGATGCCTTCGGTGCGCAACGGCAGCTCCCAGATGTGCGGTCCGGGCAGCGTGGGCATCGCCGAACCGCTGGCCCGCAGGATGGACTCGATCAGCGACTGCGTCGGGTCGAAGGCGAAGTAGTAGTCGACACCCACGTAGTCGAGCCGATCGGCGATGCGGTCCATCAGCGGGCCGTTCACCTGCGCCTCCGAACCGGCGACGTAACCCATGTTGCTGGTCACCTGTGCGCCCGGCTGCTTCTGGTGGATGTAGTCGTAGCTGGCATTGTGTGCCTGCGCGACCCGCTCGAGCATTTCGCCGGCATCCGCGGCGCCGTGGCGGACCTCGTGCATGATGTAGGCGACGGGCTCGTTCACGGTGACCCACAACGGGTTGCGTGCCGCGTAGCGGTCCACGACGTTGCGCATGTTGGCCAGCCAATCCTCGACCATGCGGGGATTGCGCCAGCCCCCTCGGTCGGCGGCCCAGCCGGGGTACACCCAGTGGTCGAGCGTGATCATCGGTCGCATGCCGGCCCGCTCGACACTCGATATCACCGCGTCGTAGAAGCGGAACGCGCCCTCGTCCCACACGCCCGGCGCGGGTTGCACTCGGGCCCACTCGATCCCGATCCGGAACACCCGCACGCCCAGGTCCGCCGCGAGCTGGATGTCGGAGGCATAGCGGCCGTAGAAGTCGACGGAATCGCCGAGGGCGTCATAGCCAGGGGTCGCGCCGACGTATCGGGTCCAATTGCTGTCCGGCGCATGACCTTCGGACTGGAAGCCGGAGGTCGATACGCCCCAGAGAAAGTCTCCGCCCAGCGCCGGTAGGCCGGCGACCGGCTGTATCGGCGGGATGGCCGCGGATTGCGTGGCGAGAAGCAGGGTGGATGCCGCGGCGGCGAGCGCGGCCAGGACGTACCGACGGAACCGAGATCGCATCGACCCAGAGTAACTGGGTGCTGTCCACTGATTGCCGGAATCCGCTTATCGCAGCGATTCGAAGACGTGGACACTTGTTGCGATCGGTTTGCGGGTGGGCCACGCGGACCGCGACGCGTGGCACCCGCAGGTGCTATTGCATGGCGAAGCGCAACAGCGCCTGCATGTCGCCCTGCTTGATCTTGCCTTGGCGATTGAGGACTTCCAGCTGCCACACAGCGCCGTTGCGGAAGGCGCGAGCGACCGCGTTGGCGTTGTCGGTGCCGAGCAGCGAGGGCCAGATGTCGGCGACTTGCTGGCTGTTGCCGCCGGTGGCGTCGTAGATCTTGAAGGAGATGTTGTTCGCCTTGTCGAAAGAACTGCCCTTCTTGAAGGCGGCCGCGACGAAGACGATGGCGTCGATCGCGGTGGGGACGTCGGCGAAGGTGACGTGGATGGTCTCGTCGTCACCGGAAGCGGCGCCGGTCTGCTCGTCACCGGTGTGCGCGACCGAGCCGTTGCCCAACGGGTCCAGCGAATCGAGTCCCGCGAAGCGCACCGGGTCGTTGCCCTGCATGAGGACCGCGATCAGATCGAGGTCGACACCGCGTTTGCGGCGTGCCCAGCCGAGTGCGCCGCCGCTCGTTCCGGACGACGGATCCCAGCTCACTCCCACACTCAATTTCGTGATACCCGCGAGGTCCGCGGCACCGTCTTCTTTTCTGAGCGTAATCACGACATCAGGATACTGACGACCAGCCGCCGCGCTCGGGACAACGAATCCGTCTCCGGGACAGGCAGGTCCGCACCGGGTGATGGAAGTCCATCGCGCGACGCGGCACCGTTGTCGCCGCAGCGATCACCGGCCCGCTCGGCGTGCCCACCACGCCTCGACCAGGCCGGTCGCGCCGACTCGCGCTCGCCGCCGGTTCGGCACGGCGGCGCGGTGATCGAACACGGCGAAGTCGCTGTCCTCGATGCGGTCGAGGATCTCCGAGTACAGCGTCGTCGCCGTCGCGACGCAGGGGCGCGAACGGCGGTGCAGCAGGGCGATTCCGGCAGCGGCGAAGCGGTAGATGTCGCGAGTGCGGGCGATTTGCGCCGCCAGGGCGCTGCGTACCCGGGCGTCGGTACGCCGCTGAGTACCGCACCAGCGCAAGAGATCGCGATCGACGTCGAACGCGGCCAGTTCGTCGGCGGGTAGATACACCCGGTCACGCAGCAGGTCTTCACCGACATCGCGCAGGAAGTTCGTCAGCTGGAATGCCTTGCCGAGCGCGGCGGCATACGGCGCGGCCTCATCGGCACGAGTGGCGCCCAGAATCGGCAACAACTGCAATCCGATCACTTCGGCCGACCCGTAGACGTAGGTGTCGAGCGCGGCGCGATCGGGATAGTCGGTCACGGTCAAATCCATTCGCATCGATGCGAGGAAGGCGTCGAACAGCTCCGCTGGAATGCGATAGCGATCGGCAGTGTCCAGAACCGCCGGGAGCACGGCGTCGGCGTCGGCGGCGCGGGCGCGGAAGCGGCCCGCGAGGTCCTCGAGCCGCCGGGCACGTTCGGCGATATCGAGACGGGGGTCGAACTCGTCGAGGATGTCGTCGGCTCGGCGGGCGAATCCGTACAGGGCGTGGACCGCGGGGCGCTGATCCGGTGCGAGCAAACGGGTCGCGAGGAAGAAGGTCTTTCCATGGCTTGCGTTGAGCCGGCGGCAGTACCGGTAGGACCGGTGCAGTCGCTGGTCGCTGAGCCGGGTGGTGTCGAGGTCGGTGCGGGTCATCTCGATTCCGATCACAGTTGTCGATCGATGCGGCTGGTGGCGAGCGCGGCGCCGATGCGGCGCGGCCGCACGGGCTGGAGGCCGGTGACGCGATCCGCGGCCAGTCGGCCGGAGATCAGCACCGGCGGGATCCCCACCCCCGGCACGGTGGAGCCACCGGCCAATACGGCATTGTCGACACCGCGGATCATGTTGGCCGGTCGGAACGGACCGGTTTGGGCGAACGTATGCGCCAGCGCGAACGGGCTCCCGGCGAGCATGCCGCGGCGCGCCCAGTCGGCGGGTGTGTCCACGCGCAGAATCTCGGCATCGCCGAAGACCGAGCCGAGACGATCCTGAGCGACCTCGAGTAATTGCTCGGCATAGCTGGTTCCCGCCCGCTCCCAATCGATTCGGCCGCGTTCCAGGTTCGGCACCGGGGCGAGCACATACAGCAGGTCCCGTCCAGGCGGAGCCGTAGACGGATCGGTAGCCGAGGGACGGGTGACCAGCAGCGAAGGATCGCACATCACCTGCCCGCGGACGATGATGTCGTGGAACGACTCCTCCCAGGCGGCGCCGAACAGCAGATTGTGGTGCGCTATCCCGGCCGTGGGCGCACACCCCAGATGGACGATCACCGCCGAGGGCGCGGAGGTCAGCGGCACCGGTCGACGTGGTGTGCGCGCGATCAGGCGATAGGCCTCGTGCAGTTCGGTTGTCAATACCACTGCGTCGCACGAGATTCGGTCGCCGTCGTCGGTGCGTACCCCGGTGATCCGCGAGCCCGTGCGCTCCAGGGCGGTCACGGTGGTGCCATAACGGAATCGGACACCGGCCTCGGTCGCCGCGGCGGCCAGCGCCTCGGGGAGCGCACGCATCCCACCGCGCGGAAAGAACACACCGCCGACGGTGTCCATGTAGGCGATGACCGCGTAGGCGGCCCGCGCCCGGCTGGGCGCGACGCCCGCGTACAGCGATTGAAAGGTGAAGACACGCCGCAATTCCGGGTCGGGAATGTAGCGCGCGACGGCGCGATCCCAGCGGCCGAAACCACCCAAGGCGATCAGCCGGGCGAGAGCGGGGGTCACCATGGACAGCGGTGAGTCGAAGTTCGCCGCGATGAACCGGTCCATCTCGGCTCGGTACAAGCGGGTCAGCCAACGCCGCAGGCGGCGATAGCCGTCGGCCTGGTCGGCGCCGGCGAACCGGCGGATCTCCGCTTCCATCCGCGCGGCGTCGGTGTGTACCTCCAGCCAACGGCCTCCGGCGAAATGTGCCCGATACGCCGGTTCCACGGGCGCCAACTGCAAATAGTCAGCGCTGCGCGCCCCGGCGGCCGCGAAGACGCTTTCGACGATATCGGGCATGGTCAGAACCGTCGGGCCGGTGTCGAGGCGATAACCTGCCGGATCGGCCTGCCCGGCGCGGCCGCCCGGTACGGCTTCGCGTTCCACGACGATCACTTCGCGGGAGCGGCCTGCCAAATGCAGGGCCGCGGACAATCCCGCGAGCCCGGCTCCGACGACCACCACCCGGTCGGTCGGGCCTTCGACGGTGCGCATCGAGGAAAACCTCCCGGTCAGGCAACGCGTTCGGTGCATGCGGTGGCCATGTGCTTCAGTGCCGCGCGCATCGGTGCGCTGAAATTCGCTGTGTGCAAAGCGTTTTCGGCGCAAGCGAGCAAGTCGGCGATCATCGTCTCGATCCTCTCGGGCGCCCCGGACTCGATGATCAGCATCCTGGCGCGGTCGACCTCCGCGGGACCGAGGTGGAGCCGATGGAGGAGCCGGGACAATTCGGTTCGGGCCGAGGGGGCCGCCATTTCGCGTGCGAGGACCACGACGCTGGTCGCGGTGCGTTCCCCGAGATCGCCGTCCGCGGGTTTGCCGGTCACGGCCTGCGACCCGAAGATGCCCAGAATGTCGTCACGCAACTGGAATGCCTCGCCGACCGCGGCGCCGTACCGGCCGAGCGCGTCCAGGACGGCCGCATCGCAGCCCGCCATCGCGGCGCCCATCTCCAACGGGCATCGCACCGTGTAGTTGCCGGACTTGACCCGCGCGATCGCCAGGACCGAGGCCAGCGCGGGCTCGGTGCGCGCGTCGTTGAGCAGATCCGCGAACTGGCCTGTCGCGAGTTCCACCCGCATGTTGTCGTAGCGCGGCCACGCGTGCGCGAGCGCGGACTCCGCGAGCCCGCTTTCGCGGAGCATCTGCTCCGCCCACACCAGGCACATGTCCCCGAGCAGGATCGCCGCGGACTCGCCGTACCTGGTGGAAGAGCCGGGCGCGCCCATGCCGCGGTGCGCCCTGGCGAACCGGACATGTGCGGACGGGGCGCCGCGTCGCGTCGCGGACCGGTCCATGACGTCGTCCTGGAGCAACGCGAACGCGTGCAGCAGTTCCAGACCGGCGGCCGCACGCAGCGCTGCCGGATCGTCCGGTCCGCCGCACAGCCAGCCGAGGTACATGAACGTCGACCGCAAGCACTTCCCGCCGGTGGCGTACTGCCGCAGAACGTCGTGTGCGCCGAGGCGATGAAGCGGCCTGGGGCATGCCCGCAGAAGGAAATCTTCCAGCTCGCCGAGTACTGCCCACCGCACCGCTTCCCGCCACTGCGAGAAGGGGGCGGCTCCCAGTGCCGGGATGCCACCGACCGGTTCGGTCACTGTCGATTCGGACCAAGTGATGCTCATTCCCGATTCCCTTCCACGCCTCGGGCAATTACGCGCATGTCTGAGATGCTACGCACAACGATGCACTATCGAGGCGAAAAGCAGCCCTGCAATGTCTGGAAGTCGCCCGCGAAGCCGAACCCGCCCGCGCAGGTCGGCGTCGAGGTGCCGGTAACCGTGACCGTCGCACCGGGACCGGCGATGCCGATCGACAACCCTGGGCGCGCGCCGGTGGTCGTGACCGTCGCGCCGGGCCCGACGGCGATCGCGGCCGGGCCGGACAGGTATGTCGAGTTCGAGGTCGCCACCCCGCCGTTCTGCGCGATGGCCAGGGACAGGCTGTTCGGTGCGGCGTCCGCGGTGGCGTCCGCGTCGAAGCCGTAGGCCGCCGCGGCGCCGCCCGCGCCACTGCTCGCCGAGCAGGAGGCGGTGCTGTCGGCGGTCTGCGTCGCGGCGAGGCCGGGTGCGGGGCACGCCGCGGGGGCGGCGGGGGCGGCGGTGGCGGCGGGTGCGGCGAACAGCATGCCCAGCCACGCCGCGCCGACGCCGGTCGTCAGCCCCACCGATCGCGTGAGAGTGGGTCGATCCATGACGTCCTCCTTTTGGTGCTCGGGCTTGCAAGGCTTCACGCTACGCCATTTTTGATGCAAAATCGATGCATCATTCGAATTCTTCCGAAAGGAGCGGGAGACATGCGGCGGATGCGGTCCCGCGATGGTTGACCAGGGGTCCGCCCGGTACGCGGTGGGCGCGGTGGCGAAGCGGCTGGGCGTTCCGGTCGCCACCCTGCGCAGTTGGAACCAGCGGTACGCGATCGGCCCGCCGAGGCGTCGGCCGGGAGCGCACCGCCGCTATTCCGAATCCGACATCGCGACCTTGCGGAGGATGATCGCGCTCATCGAAGCGGGCGCCACACCGGCCGGTGCGGCACAGCAGGCGCTCGCCGAAGCTCCGCGATTATCAGAGGGTCGCAGCGCTCTCCTGGTCGCCGCCGAACAACTGGAACCCGATGTCGCGCTGACTCTGATCGTGGCTCGGCTGGCGCGCGACGGTGTGGTCGCGACGTGGAACAGGTTGTGTCGTCCGGCATTCGGGACGATCGTCGCGGCACAGGACGCCGGTCGGGGGCTGATCGAAGTGGAACATCTGTTGTCCTGGGCGGTGATCGCGGGATTGCACCGCATGTTCCCGCCGGTCCGGCGTCCCGGTTCGCAACCGCCGGTGCTCTTGGCCTGCACCGCGGGGGAGAACCACGTGCTGCCCCTGGAAGTATTGCGTGCCGCGCTGGCCGAGCGGGGCGTCGTCGCGTTGTTGCTGGGCGCGGCGGTGCCCGACTCGGCTTTGGCCGAAGCCTTGGCGCGCCATGATCGGCCCTGCGTACTCGTGCTCTGGTCGCAGCTGCCCGCGACCGCCACCGCGGGAACGCTTCGGGCAGTGCGAGAGGCGGCGGCGCGGCTGCTGGTCGCCGGGCCGGGCTGGTCCACGGTCCGGCTACCGCCCGAGGCTCCCTACGTCGCCACTCTCGAGGAGGCCTTGGAGGTTCTCGGCGAACCCGGACCCGACGGGGCGTGATCCCGGGTCACTTCCGGCCCAGCCCACCGATGGCGAGTGTCCACGCTCCCGCGCCGCCGCGTCCGGCATCGGTGGGCTGGGCCGGACGTGGCAGGCGTGGGCGGCGGCGCTCGCGGTCGATACCACGGGCCGCCGCCGCGAACTCAGGCGTCGGCCGAAACCGTCTTCGCCGAGCGCACGTTCGGGAGGACGAGATTGTCACGCAGGGTGGTCCCGGTGTACTCGGTGCGCAATGCACCACGGTCCTGCAACAGCGGCACCACTCGGTCGACGAATTCGTCCAGGCCCCATGGCACGAGGTGCGAACCGAGAATGAAACCGTCGGACCCGTCGTTCTGAACGAAAGTGTCGATCTTCTCCGCGACCTGTGCGGGGGTTCCGACCAAGGGACCGCGCTCGAATTGGTCGATCACCACCTCGCGCAGCGAGAGCTTCTTCGTCTCGGCGACCTGGCGCAGACGTTCGGCGGTGGCGAAGCGGTCTTGATGCAGGAAGGCGCGGCCCTGGATGATCGGCGGAGCGTCGGGGTCCGGATCGATGTCGGGCACCGGCCCTTCCGGATCGTAGCCGGACAGGTCGCGGTTCCAGATCTGCTCCAGCAGAATCAACGCGGTCTGTCCGGTGACCTGCTCGTTGCGGACGGCATAGTATTTCTCGATCGCCTCGGCCTCGGTGTCCCCGAGAACGAAACTCGCCGACGGCAGAATCTTGATGTCGTCGGCCGCCCGCCCCGCCGCTACCGCGCGCGACTTGATATCGCGGTAGAAGTCCGCCGCCTCGGGCAATTTGCCGTACGGGGAAAAGATGGCGTCGGCATTGGCGGCGGCGAAGGCTCGTCCTTGCGGCGACACACCGGCTTGCAGGATCACCGGCCTGCCCTGCGGGCTGCGCGGCACGGTGAAACGACCGGAGATGTCGAACTGGCTGCCGCGGAAAGCGAATGCCCCGGCATCCGGCCGAGCCAGAAACCGTCCGGCGTCCTTGTCGGCGACGATGTCGTTCGCGTCCCACGAATCCCACAGGGCGCGAACGGCATTCAGCGTCTCCTCGGCGCGGGCGTAGCGGTCGGCGGGATCGAGGAATCCGCCGCGCCGGAAGTTCTGGCCGGTGAACGCGTCGAACGAGGTCACGACGTTCCAGGCGGCGCGGCCGCCGGAGAGATGGTCCAGGCTGGCGAACTGCCGGGCCAGTTCGTAGGGCTCGTTGAAGGTGGCGTTGATGGTGCCCGCGAGCCCGAGATGCTCGGTGACCGCGGCGATCGAGGCGAGCACGGTGAATGTGTCGGGACGGCCGATGATGTCCTGATCGAAGATCTTGCCCGCGCGTTCGCGCAGGATGAGCCCTTCGGCGAGGAAGAAGAAATCGAACTTGCCGCGTTCGGCTGTGCGCGCGGTGTGTTCGAAACTGCTGAAATCGATCTGGCTGCCCGCCTCCGGATGCCACCAGGCGGTGTGATGGTTGACGCCGCCGAGGTAGGCGCCCAGGATGATCTGCTTACGGGGGGTGCTCATGGTGACCTCGCTCAGGCAGTCGCGTAACGATTGGGGACGTCGGTGGGCAGGCCGAGCAGCGCGCGCAGCGAGCCGTCCGGGTAGCCGGTGCGGAACACACCGCGCCGTTGCAGCGCGGGCACGAGCCGGTCGGCCACCGCTGCCAGATCGTCGACCGCCACGCCGGGCCGCAAACGGAACCCGTCGATCCCCCGCTCGCTCCAGTCGGTGAGCAGATCGGCGAGTTCGTCCGCACTTCCCGCGAAGACAGGGGCGTCGGAATCGAATTCGGCACGCGCGAGCTCGCTCAACCGGGACAGCCGCTGCGGACCCGGCTCCTCGTCGGTATCGAGGAAGACGGTGATGTCGGCATAGACCCGCAGCGGCTCACCGGCGCGTCCCACTCGGGCCGCGGCGGACGCGACTTGCTCCAGGATCGGGCCGGGGCCTTCGTCGCGCGTGGGCGTGACGAAGACCAGATCCGCACCGCGGGCGGCGAATTCGTAGATCAGCGGGCCGTGCGCCAGAGCCGCCACCACCGGCTGCCCTTGGGGCGGACGCGGCGTGATCGATGGCCCTCGGACGCTGAAGAAGCGGCCCTCGAAGTCGATGTAGTGCAGCTTGTCGCGATCGATGAACCGGCGGGTGGCCACATCGCGGATCTCCGCGTCGTCTTCCCAGCTGTCCCACAATCGCCGTACCACTTCGACGGCGTCGGCGGCTTCGTCGAACAGATCATGGACGTGGCCGGGAAAGCTCCCGGAAGCGATCGCTTCCGCGATTTCGGCGGTGCTGAGGTCGCGCACCGAGCGACGTCCGAAGTGGGCCGCCTCCTCGGCCGTCCCGGACACGCGCGCCTGCCAGCCCGCCCGGCCACGCGACGTGTAATCGAGCGTGGCGATCGACTTGGAGACGTGGAAGGGTTCGGTGTGCGTGGTCGTCACGGTCGGGATGAGCCCGATGTGCCGGGTGACCGGGGCGACCCGCGCGGCGATCAGATGGGCGTCGAGCCTGGCTCGCACCTGATCGACGGCGTCGTCCGACGGTGCGTGCCGCTCACCGGGGATTCGCAGGCTGTCCTCGATGCTCACGAAATCGAGCAGTGCCCGTTCCGCCGTCGCGACCAACTCGGTCCAGTAACCGGGGCTGAACAACTCGGCGGGCCGGGAGTTCGGCTCCCGCCATGCGGCCGGATGCCAGCCCGCCCCGTCGAGCGCGACGCCGAGGTGCAGTGGGTTCGGTGCCATCGTCTCCCGTTTCTCTCCATGCGCGAATGTCGTGCCGTGCAACGCGCGAACCGGCGCGTACCCGCCCGACGATGACCATGGCGGGAATCACCGGCCTCGGCCGGATCAATGGCCGGTCGCCGCGCGGGAATCAGTGGCTTCGGATAACACGTGGCCACGGCGGTGAGTGGCGCTACGGGCACGGGCACGACCGTCATCGCGCACGGGGTGTCAACGATTCGGATCAGCTCGATCGATGGGAAATACCCCGGGTGGCCGTGCCCGGCGACCATGGGTTTCGATCAGCGTGAGCCGACCGGTCGCAACGGCGGGGACGGAAGTGGTCCACTCTCCGTGATCGCGCATCGAAAGGAAGAGATACACACCGATGAGTTATGGCCCCTTCGATCTGACCTACGCCGCCGCCGACGACCGGTACGAGAAGGTCCCGTACCGCCGGACCGGCAACTCCGGCCTCGACCTTCCCGCCTTCTCCTTCGGCTTGTGGCAGAAGTTCGGCACCGATTACCCGTTCGCGACGCAACGCGAGATCATCCTGCACGCTTTCGATCTCGGCATCACGCATTTCGACAACGCCGACCGCTACGGTCCCCCGCATCGCGCCGCCCAGAAGAACTTCGGGGCGGTGCTGGCCAAGGACCTCGCTCCCTATCGCGACGAGCTGATCCTCTCGACCAAGGCGGGCAACCCGATCGGGCCCAGCCCTTACCTCAGGGGCGGTTCGCGCAAGTCGATCCTCACCTCGCTCGAACACAGCCTGCGCGACCTGGGCACCGAGTACGTCGACATCTTCTACCATCACAGCCCGGATCCGAGCACGCCGCTGGAGGAGACGGTCGGCGCGCTGGTCAGCGCGGTGCAACAAGGCAAGGCGCTGTACATCGGCCTGTCCAACTACGCGCCCGACCGCACCCACGAGGCCGCCGAGTTGCTCCGGAGGGCGGGCGTCCCGCTGCTGATCCACCAGGCGCGTTACTCGATCTACGACCGCCGCCCCGAACGAAACGGCCTGCTGGACACCGCCCGCCAGGACGGCTTCGGCACGATCGTCTACTCGCCGCTGGCCCAGGGCCTGTTGACCGACAAGTACCTGGAGACGATTCCCGACGGGGCGCGGGCGCGCAACAGCAGCTTCCTGTCGCCGGACGTCATCGACGAGGCCTACCGGCAGCGCACCGCCGCGCTCGACAAGATCGCCCAGGCGCGGGGTCAGTCGCTCGCGCAGCTGGCGCTGCAGTGGGTGCTGCGGCGCCCCGAAGTGACCTCCGCGCTGATCGGCGCGAGTTCCACCGCGCAGCTCGACCACAACATCGCGGCGTTGAACTTCCCCGCGTTCACCGACGACGAACTCGCACTCATCGACGAGCACGGCGTGCACGGGACCGGCCTGAAACTCTGACTTCGCGCAAGCGGTCGGGAGGGGCAGCGCGGGCGCTGCCCCGTCTCGGTCTCGTCACTCTCGCAGCAACGGAAGCAGCTGGTTGCCTTGGCGCTCGATCTCGCGCAGATACGGGGTGTCGGAGAGCACGAAGTGCGTGATGCCGAGATCCTGGTACTTGCGCAGCGACTTGGCGACGTCTTCGGGGGAGCCGACCAGCCAGGTGGTGCCGGCGCCACCCGCGCCGAACTTCCCGGGTGTGGTGTAGAGGTTGTCGTCGAGCACCTCGCCCTTCGCGGCCAGATCCAGCAGTCGCTGCTGTCCCACGGCCGTCCGGCGATGTGGGTTCGGCACGGGGGCGTGGTGGTTGTCGGCCATCTCCGCGACCTTCGCCTCCGCCTCGGCCCAGGCCTGCTCGGTGGTGTCGCGGACGAAAGTGGTGACCCGCAGGCCGAACTCCAGTGGCGCATGCTGGCGACCGAGTTCCTCGCTCAGCGACCGCAGGCGTTCGATCCGTTCCCTGACTCCCGACAGGGGCTCGCCCCAGAAGAGCTGGACGTCGGCCTCGGTCGCCGCTACCCGCTCCGCGGCCTCCGACGCACCGCCGAAGTAGAGCTTCGGGTGGCGGCGCTCGCCGCGCGGGACAATCCTCGGCAGCGCGGTGGAATTGCTGACCTGGTAGTACTCACCCCGGTAGGTGACGTTCTCCTCCGTCCACAGCCGACGGACGAGTTGGAGGAACTCTTTCGTGCGGGCGTAACGCTCGGCCTGATCGCCCTCGGTCTCGCCGTAGGCCGCGAGATCGTCCTTGCCCGACACGATGTTCACCCGCACCCGGCCGCCGGAGAGGTGGTCGAGGGTCGCCGCGGCCGATGCGAAGTTCGCCGGACGCCAGTAGCCCGGTCTGATCGCGATCAGCGGCTCGAAACTCGTGGTCCTGGCGGCGAGAGCCGTTGCGACGGTGAGGGTGTCCGGGCGACCCCACCCGGTGCCGAGCAACGCGCCCTGCCACCCGTGCTCCTCGAGCGCCTTCGCCTGAGCGGTCAGGGTGTCGAGGCTGTTGTGGTCGGCCACGATGGTGTCGCCGCGGTGTCCCGGCGTGACCTGATTCGGGATATACCAAAGGAAACTCATCGGCGGTTATTCCTGTTCGGCGGGCGTGATCAACGGCGAATCACCCGGCTGGCGGGTCGACCAGCCTTCGGACATCGGAATTATCGACCTCGAACAAGGCCGTAGGCCGTTCACAGCCCGCGTCGTTCACCCTGGACGACCGCTCCTGAGCTGCGACGATTCGCTGCGGTGAGCAATAAATTCATCCAGATTCCAGCGCGGCCGATATGCCCTGCGCGATACTGATTTTCGGCGGATCACAGTCCCGGAGCGATCCTGGTGTCGACCGGGGAAGCGGCGGAATCACATCGCTGTGCGGGCGAGCGAGTGGTCGGAGCCGATCTGTGCGCGCATGTCCCGCGGCGATCCCTGCTCGCGGTCGATCGACGGGCCGGTCGCTGTGCCCGGCGGAGCAACGCGACCGGCCCATTGGTTATCCGACCGGCACGATCGGGGTGCCCGAGCCCGGTCCCGGCGCGGGCGGAACCAGCGCACCGGCGGGCGTATTGGTATTGGGCGCCGACTTGGCGGGCGGGGGCGCCAGCACTTGCAACGGCAGTGCCGGTGGCGGCGCGGCCGGCCCGCCGCGCGTCCCGGGTACGGGCTTGTCGTTGCCGCAAGCGGTGGCGGAGGAGGGTGATTCGCCGCAGCCCGGTCCCGGGCCGACCGGCACGATCGGCTCGGCGGAGGCGGTTGCCGCGGCGATGATCAGCGAAACCGACACGACGATCGGCGCCATCCAGCGTCGCGGCGCTCGCGCGTGCGTCACAGCCATATCGGGTCACCGTAGACCGCGACCGAATTGTCCGCCGTCGCCGTGGATATCGACACGATCGCGAACGAGCGCAGGCTCACCGCGCCCGCGCACGCGTCGATCTTGATCTGGATCTGATCGACGGAGATCGAGCCGTGCGGTCCGGCAAGCGGTTTCGTTCCCAGCGTGATGCTGTTGATGGTGCCCGGCTTGATGGTCGTCGACATGCTCGGCAGGGCCAGCGCGCTGCCGCCGACCCCGAGGCCGGGCGAGGGGGCGACGGTCACCGTGGCGTTCGGGCCGATAGCCGCGGAGATGCCCACGGTCAGGCCGTTGGAGACGTCTATCTGGCAGCCGATCTGGTATCCCAATTGCAGCGTTCCGGAGTTCACCGCCTCCTGGCCCTCGCCGCCGATGTCGGCCGCGGCCGACAAAGTGACGAATCCTTCCCTTGTGAACGGTGTCGCGGCGAGATTGGGTACGCGCTGCACGTCTTCGGCGGTCTTGCTGATCCGCAATTCCCAGCCGTCCTCGGTGCCGACGACACGAGATTTGTCTGCCACTGGGTCAGCGGTCGCGGGGGCGGCGGTCATGCCGAATGCCGCGGTCGCGGCGATGCCGAGCATCGCCATCGTCGAGCCCTTCAATGGAATCCTTAGTCCTGTTAACAGTCGAACGCGATAGTACTGACTCCGCTGACGTGGCGGCGCGAAGGCCGCCCGCCATTGAGGTACAGCGGGTTTCGCCGATCGGGTTTCTCGTCAGCGGTGGATGTATCCCCGGGTGAGCGATGCGTCGTCCAGTCGCGGTGCGATCGATTCACCGCCGAGCGCCTGCCGCAGGAGCGCTTGCTCGTCCTGGATGACGTGCATGACGGCATTGATCAGGGCGAGGTGGGTGAACGCCTGCGGATAGTTGCCCCAATGACGGCCGGTTCGCGGATCGATCTCCTCGGCGTAGAGGCCGAGGGGGCTGGCGTAGCCGAGCAGTTTCTCGCACAGCTGCTTGGCCTTCTTCTTCTCGCCGATCTCCGACAGCGCCGATACCAGCCAGAACGAGCAGATCGTGAAAGCGCCTTCCTCTCCGGCGCATCCGTCGTCGGTCTCGTCGACGCGGTACCGCAGGACGAGACCGTCTTCGGTCAGGTCCTCGGCGATGGCCAGCACCGTGTTGCGCACCCGCTCGTCCTCGGGTGGCAGGAAACGTACCAGTGGGATGAGCAGGGTCGAAGCGTCCAGCGAGGTGCTGCCGTAGTACTGGGTGAACACCCGCCGGGAGTCGACCGCGTGTGCGCAGATGTCGGCGTGGATCTCGTCGGCGGCCTGTTGCCACCGGTGCGCGCGGGCGAAGTCCTGGTGGATGCGGGCCAGCCGGGCGCCGCGGTCGGCGGCGACCCAGCACATGACCTTACTCGAGGTGAAGTGCCTGGGCTGTCCGCGGACTTCCCAGATGCCGTGGTCGGGCTCGCGCCAGTAGGTGAGGGCGCTCTTGACCGCACGGCCGAGCAGCGGCCAGGCCCGCGCATCGATCTGATCTTGATGACGGCCGTAGAGATAGACCGCGTCCAGCGCGGCGCCCCACACATCGTGCTGACGTTGCCGGTAGGCCTCGTTGCCGATGCGCACCGGGCCCGCGTTGTCGTAGCCGCGCAGGTGGGGGAGGGTCTGTTCGGCGAGATCGGTCTCGCCGCCGATGCCGTAGACGATCTGCATGTCGCGGGCTTCTTCGGTCAGGTCGAGAATGTAGGAGAAGAAGTCGTTCGCCTCCCAGGTGAAACCCAGCGTGTACAGGCCCCACAAGGCGAAGGCGGAGTCGCGGATCCAGGAATAGCGGTAGTCCCAATTACGCTCACCGCCAGGTGTTTCGGGTAGTGACGTGGTGGCGGCGGCAGCGACGGCCCCGGTGGGAGCGAAGGTCAATCCCTTGAGCGTGAGCGCACTGCGAGTGAGTTCGGCGGTCCAGGGATGGTCCGGAAATCGCCCGCCCGCCAGCCAGTGCCGCCAGTGGTGGATCGTGCGCAGCAGCCGCTCTTCGGCCTCCGCGACGTCGCCGGGAGCGTCACGACTGCCCCAGGCGAGCGCGCAGAACCGGGTGTCCCCCTTCTTCAACAGAGTGCGGGCGACCGCGTGCGTTCCCTCCAGGCCCAAGCGCATGTCGGTGCTCAAGGTCAGTTGCAGATCGGTCCCGTCGGCGCCGGCCTGTGCGAGGTGATAACTGCCGAGGTACTCCCACCGCGCGCGATGCCTGCCGTAGTCGAAGGCCGGTTGGCAGTCGAGCCCGAACTGGATCTGCCCGGTCTCGCAGTGCACCGTGCGCAGCAGGATGTGCTCGGCGTCGTAGTCCGTTGGCGTGCGCCGGTGCGCGCTGCGGCCGGGTTTCTGGTGCCGCCACGGCCCGACCAGCAGCACATCGCGCACCGTCGCCCAGCCCTCGCCGCTGCGCCAGCTCGTCTCCATGACCATCGTGCCCGGGATGTAGCGACGATCGGTGGGCACCACGAAGTCGGCGGGAGCGAATCGGAACGAGCCGGCGGAGCGATCGAGTATGGCGGCGAAGACGCTGGGAGAGTCCATGCGCGGCAGGCACATCCACTCGATGGCGCCGCTGGGCGCGATCAAGGCGGTGACCTCGCAATCGGAGATGAACCCGTAGTCGTCGATGCGTGGGAACGCTGTGAGCCGCGGTGTGCCTTCGATCTCGTCCATGCGTTTCTCCGTCGTCGTCTCGGGGCTTACCGTCCGGCGGTCGTCCACCGGCGAGTACCTGGTGCACCGCCTTTCTTCGGGAGAACACTGTGCGCGGTATCGAGGCGTGAGTGCTGCGACGCTCCCATCAGCCCATCACCTCGTGGGCCGGATCGGCAAGCCCCGAGATCTAGCGACCGCCGTCGGCTCCGGGTGCCTCGGGGCTGACCAGCCGTCGTGCGGCCAGAACGGTGGCGGCGCGGCGTTCGGTGATGTTGTGCTGTGTGGTGCGGGTGGCGTGCATGGCCGCGGTGCGGGCGAGGTCGGTCAGCATGACCATCAAGGTGATGGGCGCGAACGCCCCGGTGATCAATCCCTGCTCTTGGCCGCGGCGGATCTCGGCGAGTTTTCCCGCGATGGTCCGGCGGATGGCGTCTTCGGCGGCGGGAATGTGGGTCTGCTCGATCTCCGCCCATGCCTGCAGCCGGGCGTTGTCCGGGTGCGCGACGTAGTGGTCGAAGAGCCGGCCGACGTAACCGGGCAGATCCGCGGCGTCGAGGGCGGTCTCGTCGGTGGTCTGGGCGACCCATTCCTCGGTGACCGCGGCGTAGAGTTCGTCTTTGCCCGCGAAGTACGCGTAGAGCCGGTCCTTGCTCGCTTTGGCCGCGTCGGCGATGCGGTTGATGCGCGCTCCCGCGATGCCGTACCGGGCGAACTCCGCTTTGGCCGCGACGAGGATTCGTTCGCGGGTGGCCTGACCTGCTGCGCGCATTGCCGCATCCTATCTTGCCGAACCTTTTGGTTCGGCTATACAGTTGCCGAACCAAAAGGTTCTGGAAACGGCGGCGGGAACGAGGATGGTTATGGGCTCTGTGGGGACTGGCTGGCGAGAACTCGTCGCGCGGGAGACCGGAGTGACCGCGGCGGAGTTGGACGCGCTGTGGGCCGGCCTGCCCACCGCGCGCGCCGAGGACATCCTCGGCGAGTGGAAGGGAGCGGCGTTCCCGACCGGGCATCCGCTGCGCAAAGCGTTGTCGGTGAGCCGCTGGTACGGCAAGACGTTCCACAGTGTGCTGGACGCCAAACCGTTGATCTGCCGCGCCGAGGACGGATCGCTGTTCTCCGATGTCGAACTCGGCGGCGGTGGGGAAGCGACATTGTGGAACATCGAGTTCCGCGGCGAGGTCACCGCCACCATGGTCTACGACAAGCGCCCGGTCTTCGACCACTTCAAATGGCTCGACGAGAACACGCTGATGGGCATCATGAACGGCAGGCCGGAGCTGGTGCTCGCCGACGGCGAGTACTTCTACTTCCTGCTCGAGCGGATCTGACCGATGGTGACCACCACCGCGGTGCTGTCGCGCGACCCCGCCGCGCCGTTCACCGTCGAATCCGTCGAGATCGACGCCCCCCGCGAGGACGAGATCCTGGTCCGGGTCCAGGCCACCGGCATCTGCCACACCGACCTGGTCACCCGGGCGGCTGGGGCCGCCGACCGTCCCGTGCTGCTCGGCCACGAGGGCGCCGGAGTGGTGGCGGCCGTCGGCGCGGCGGTGACCGGTGTCCATCCCGGTGACCGTGTCGTATTGACCTTCCGGCACTGCCGGTCGTGCCGCAGTTGCCGAGCGGGACGCCCGGCGTACTGCGTGCGAGCGGTGGAACTCAACCAGTTCGGCGCGCGGGCGGACCGGTCGCGCCGGGTCACCGTCGCCGGAACCGCGGTGCGGGACGGGTTCTTCGGCCAGTCCAGCTTCGCCGCGTACGCCTTGACCACCGCCGACAACACGGTGGTCGTCGATACCGAGGTCGATCCGGCTGTGCTCGCCCCACTGGGCTGCGGGTTCCTCACCGGCGCCGGAGCGGTGCTCAATGTGCTGCGGCCGGATCACGATGCCCGCGTCGCGGTCTACGGCGCAGGCGCGGTCGGTATGGCGGGTGTGCTGGCGGCGGTGGCGTGCGAGGTCGCCGAACTGGTTGTGGTGGAGCCGTCACCCGTCCGGCGGGCGCTGGCGCGGGAACTCGGCGCGACCGCGGCCCTGGATCCGGCGGCCGACGACATCGTGCCCACGATCCGGAAGCTGACCGACGGCGGGGCGACCCACGCGCTCGACACCACGGGATCGGCGGACGTGCTCGCCACGGCGGCAGGCGCGGCGGCGATCGGCGGCACGGTGGTCGCGGTCGGATTGGGCGCCGGGGTCCCGGCGATCGATCTGCGCGATATCGTGTTGGGCGGCAAGGTGATCCGCGGTTGCCTCGAAGGCGACGCGGTGCCCGCGACCTTCATCCCGCAGCTGCTGGACCTGCACGCCGCGGGACGGTTCCCCATCGACCGTCTGATCACGACCTACCCGCACGCCGACATCAACGTCGCGCTCGCCGACCAGCGCGCGGGCACGGTCGTCAAACCGGTCCTCACCTGGTGAGGTGACCGAAATCAGCCGGCGGCTGCGCCTCGGCACGCACGGCGGTTCCGGCAACTGGCACCGAAAGAACGGTTTGTTTGTGGTCGCGGGTGGTACCCGGTGCACGTATCGGCTCGACAGCGCGGTCGCGCCGGTACGCGATCGGGGGATCCCCGCTGCTCGACCACCGGCCGGTTCGACAAATGTCATCAAATCGTTTGCGCCGCACGAGAACGAGGGGCCCCTAAGGTTGAATGGCGCAAAGGAATTGCATCGTGATCGAGGACGTGAACGTGCCCGGCACCGACGATGAAGACCGAGACCGGATCATCTGGCCCGAGTCGCGTTTGAGCGCATGGTGGGCGGACGTCATGGGCCACCGCTTTCCCCGAACTCAGACGACGACATCGAGTTGATCCCCGGCCGCCGGTTCGCCGGGTGCGAGTACGAGCAGCGGGGGAGGTGTCCCGGTGGACTGAACTCCTCAGTGCTCACGGCACGTGCGGCCTGGGGAGCGTGCGGTCCGGTTTCCATGTCCCGGCCCACGCGGAGCGGATCCGCGGACGTCCTCTGAACTACCTTATTCCGGTATGACGGCGCACGCGCGTGTGCTACGCCCCGTCCGGTTGTGGCGTCCGGCGCAGCGCGAGGAGTCCGTCGATGATCTCGATCGCTGTCAGCGGAGCCGTCGCGGCGTTGTGGAGCTGTGCGGCGAGACCCGCGGGGCAGCCGGGCCCAGGTCTGGCGGTCGTGGCGCACGCGGTACAGCCCGCGACGGCCTCGGCGAGATGCGCTTCGACATTGCGCACGTCGAGTGCGGTGATCAAATCGAACCCGGTCGAGAAGGGGATCGGCATGTCGATGGGTTCCTCCGGCTCAATGTCCGATCGGGTGGCACGTCGCCGCGAGTGGTCCGTCTCCGTGCCGCGCGGCGCGAATCGGCCGGAACGTCGGACGGCCGCGCGAGCAGGCGCCGACCGCTGCCGGGCCGTCGCGAGCGATGCATGGGCGAGAACTCGAGGCGCTGTCTGGTGGATGGGATCAGTTTGTGGCCGACCCCGTTGTCGGCCTGCCGACATCGTTGTCGGGTCGGATGTCCGGTGACGTCGTTGTCGTTCGGACGAAGGAGCAGCACGTGTTTATATAGGCTCCGCATCGGTAATGTAACAGATGGATATACCTTCTGGGAACCCGTCAGCTAACTCGGATTCGCCGACCTTTACCCTGCCTGTGCCTGCTTTCATACGCGTGCGGCGGAGCGCGGGCTGCGGTTCAGCGACGAATACGCGTTGGGGGACTACCGACCCCGTCCGGCCTCGTGCCGGGCGGGGTCTTCCTCGTGCTCAGGCGGGAGGCGCGGACAGCAACCGGGTTCGCCGGGTCAGGGTGGCTCCGATGCCGTCGGCGGCCGCGCGGACCGATGCCGCGTGGGTCTCGGGCTGGAACCGGTGGGACGGGCCCGCCACGCTGATCGCTGCGACCACCTCGTCCGCCTCGCGAACGGGGGCGGCCACGCAGACGATGCCGGGCGCGGATTCCTCGAATTCGAAGGCCACGCCGTCGGCCGCGATTCGATCGAGCTGGGTGCGCAGCGTGCCCGGTAGGGCCATCGTCCGGGGGGTGTAGCGGCGAAGCGGTCCGGCCAGCACCTGGTCACGAAGCGCCGCGTCGGCGTTGGCCAGTAGTACTTTGCCGATGGCCGTGCAGTGCACCGGCATACGGCCCCCGATCCGCGACGGGGCGCTGGCCTGTCTGCGTCCGCCGATCTTCGTCAGGTACACGACATCCGTGCCGTCGAGAATGCCCAGATGCACGGTCTCGTGGATACGCGCGTTGAGTTCCTCCAGGAATGGAATGGACACTTCGAGCAGACTCCGCTCGACCGAAGCGCGCATCCCGAGCTCGAAAACATAGCTTCCGAGCCGATACCCGGCGTCGTTCCGGTCCAGCAGCCGGACCGCCACCATGTCGGCGAGGACCCGGTGCAGAGTGCCCTTCGCAATGCCGGTCCGCCGTCCCAGCTCGGCCAGGCTCAACGCGGTGTCATCGATCGAGAACGCCTCGAGCACGGCCATGATCTTGCCGAGCACGGTCGAACCGTCAATCGCACGACCAGCGAACGCGGATGACACGGTCGACCTCCAACCTCCGGACCCGCTCACTCTACCGCGGCGGCGTTCGGCTCAGTGGAACGCAATGCTGGCGGATGCGTTCCACCTGCGGCGACAGTGAGAGCACTGTTTCCTCCTCACGAGATCCGGGACTTCCGATGTCAACACCCCCAGGCCTTGACCGACGCTCCGTGGCTGCCGACGCTGCCACGATCGCCGCCGCCGACCTGCTCAGCGCGGCCGCCCGCTCCGGCACCCCGTGCGGACCGGTGCGCGATCTGATCGGTTCCGACGACGTGGCCGCCGCGTACGCGGTGCAGGAGCTGCTGACCGCCGAGCGTATCGCGGCGGGCGCGCGGGTGGTCGGACGCAAGATCGGCTTGACCTCCCCGGCGGTGCAGCGGCAGCTCGGTGTCGATCAACCGGACTTCGGAGTGTTGTTCGACGACATGTACTACGGGCAGGACACGCCCGTGCCGCTGAGCCGGTTGTTGCAGCCGAAGGTCGAAGCCGAGATCGCGTTCGTGCTGGGTGAGGACCTGGCGGAGGGGCCGCTCGATGACGAGCAGGTCCGCGGCGCGGTCGAGTACGCCGTGGCCGCGCTGGAGATCGTCGACAGCCGCATCGCCGGTTGGGACATCACCTTCGGTGACACCGTCGCCGACAACGCTTCCAGCGGTTTGTACGTCCTCGGCACCGAACACCGCACCCTCGATTCCTTCGAGCCCGTCACGGCACGGATGCGGATGTCGATCGACGGTGTCGAGGTGTCGACGGGAACCGGCGCGGCCTGCCTCGGCGATCCGCTGCACGCCCTGGCCTGGCTGGCACGCACCACACACGAGTTCGGCAGGCCACTGCGCGCCGGGCAGACAGTGCTCTCCGGAGCGCTCGGACCGATGGCGCCGATCCAGGGCCCTGGAACCGTCACCGCGGACATCACCGGTCTCGGATCGGTGACCGCGACCTTCATTCGGGAGTGAAACCATGAACGACAGCCCCGCCAAGCTCACAGTCGCGGTGATCGGATCGGGCAATATCGGCACCGATCTGATGATCAAGGTGATCCGGCACTCGACCGTCCTGGAGATGGGCGCGATGGTCGGCATCGACCCGGAATCCGACGGTCTGGCCCGCGCCCGCAGGCTCGGCGTGCCCACCACGTCCGACGGCGTGCAGGGCCTGCTGGAACTGCCGAACTTCGACGAGATCGATGTGGTCTTCGACGCGACTTCCGCCAAAGCCCACGCCGCCCACGCCGCGGTGCTCGAACCGCTCGGCAAACGCCTGATCGATCTGACACCCGCCGCGCTCGGCCCGTTCGTCGTCCCGGCGGTGAACCTGGACGCGCATCGCCACGCGCCCAACGTCAACATGGTGACCTGCGGCGGGCAGGCCACCATCCCGATCGTCGCCGCCGTCTCGCGCGTGGCGCCGGTCGCCTACGCCGAGATCGTCGCGTCCATCGCCTCGAAGTCCGCGGGGCCCGGCACGCGGGCCAATATCGACGAGTTCACCGAAACCACCGCGCACGCGATCGAAACGGTCGGCGGCGCGCGGCGCGGCAAAGCCATCATCATCCTCAATCCGGCGGACCCGCCGCTGATCATGCGCGACACGGTGCTGTGCCTGGTCACCGCCCCGGATCCCGGCACCCATGAGGCGATTCGCGAATCCGTGGAGCAGATGATCGCGCACGTGGCCACCTACGTCCCCGGCTATCGCCTCAAGCAGCAAGTCCAGATCACCACCGTCCCCGACGACCAGCCGGTGCACACCCTGCTCGGCCCCGACGCGACCGCGCCCACCCATCAGGTGACGGTGTTCCTCGAGGTCGAAGGCGCCGCCCACTACCTCCCGGCCTACGCGGGAAATCTGGACATCATGACCTCGGCGGCCGTGCGCTACGCCGAATCCCTCGCCGACACGATCGCCGCGGCGCCGGCGGGACAGGAAGCGCGCCGATGACCACCCAACTGTTCATCCAAGACGTCACCCTCCGCGACGGCATGCACGCCGTGCGCCACCGCATCACGCCCGCCGACGTCGGCCGGATCGTGGCGGCGCTCGACGCCGCCGGTGTCGACGGCATCGAAGTAGCCCACGGCGACGGCCTCGCCGGCGGCAGCCTGAACTACGGCCCGGGAAGCAACACCGACTGGGAATGGATCGAAGCCGCCGCCGACAACCTCACCCACGCCCGACTGACCACGCTGCTGCTGCCCGGCATCGGCACCATCGAAGAACTCAAGCACGCCTACCGGCTCGGCGTGCGCTCGGTGCGCGTAGCCACCCACTGCACCGAAGCCGACGTATCCGCCCAGCACATCGCCACCGCACGGGAACTCGGCATGGACGTCTCCGGATTCCTGATGATGTCGCACATGGCCGAACCGGCTCGCCTGGCCGAACAAGCGAAACTCATGGAATCGTATGGGGCGCACTGCGTCTACGTCACCGACTCCGGCGGCCGGCTGACCATGAACGGAATCCGTGACCGGGTCCGCGCCTACCGCGAGGTGCTCGACCCCGGCACCGAGATCGGGATCCACGCCCACGAGAACCTCTCGCTGTCGGTGGCCAACTCCGTCGTGGCGGTCGAAGAAGGCGTCACCCGCGTCGACGCCTCGCTCGCCGGGCACGGCGCCGGAGCGGGCAACTGCCCGATCGAGCCTTTCGTCGCCGTCGCCGACCTGCACGGCTGGAAGCACAACTGCGATCTGTTCGCGCTACAGGACGCCGCCGACGACTTGGTGCGGCCACTGCAGGACCGCCCGGTCCGCGTGGACCGCGAAACACTCACGCTCGGCTACGCCGGGGTCTACTCGTCCTTCCTGCGGCACGCCGAAACCGCCGCGCGGCGCTACGGCATCGACGTGCGCACGATCCTGCTCGAAGTGGGACGCAGGGGGCTGGTCGGCGGGCAAGAGGACCTCATCATCGACATCGCCCTCGACATGCTCGCCGAATCCTCCGGCGCCACCGCCTGAACGGCATCGAGCTCGCCGACGGTGATCAAATGATCGACGTCACAGATCCTCTGTGATGTGTTCGGGACCAGCTGCTTTGCCGCGCCGGTGCGGCTTCCCCCCACCTGGATCCCGGCCACACCGCCCATGGATTCCGAAGCCGCGTGCCCTCTTCGTCTCGTCGATCCTCTGCGAGCTCCGACGGTCCTTCCGCGGCTTTGGCTGCCGCACAACGACATTCCGGTGCCGCCGCGACAGCGCCACCGTCGCGGCGGGACCGCCGTCGTCGCCGGCCGCGAGAGGCCCTCACGCGGTTGCGTTGTGTGCGTGCGAGACTCGGGGCGATGCTCACTTACTTTCAAGCGACAGTCATCGGGGCGGTGCAAGGTGTCACCGAACTGTTCCCGATTTCCAGCCTGGGGCACTCCGTGTTGGTCGCGGCATGGCTCGGAGGCGACTGGGAGAAGTTGACCGGCGAGGGCGAGTCCGGTGCGGGCACACCGTATCTGGCGTTCGTGGTGGCGCTGCACGTGGCGACGGCGGTGGCGCTGCTCGGCTACTACTGGCGCGACTGGCGCGTCATCGTGGCGGGCTTTTTCACCACGCTGCGCACCGGCCGCCTCGACACCATCCCCCAGCGGCTGGCCTGGTCGATCGTCGTCGCCACCATTCCGGTCGGCGTGCTCGGCTTCCTGCTGGAACATCCGCTGCACGCGCTGTTCGGGACGCCTTTCTACGCCGGTATCTTTCTCGCGCTCAACGGCATCGTGCTGATCGTCGGCGAGGGATTGCGCCGGCGGAACGAGCCGTCGCTGGCCGAATACGGGCGGCGGTTCGCTCGGCGGGAAGCCCGCAGAGGCACCCTCACGGCCGAGGCGGAGACCCGGCGCCAATCCGACCGGCCGCTGGCCGCCCTCGGGACAGCGGACGCTCTCGGCATCGGCTTCGCGCAGGTCGGCGCGCTGCTGACCGGCTTCAGCCGTGCGGGCCTGACCATGGTCGGCGGCCTGTCGCGGGGTCTCGCGCACGAGCACGCGGCGAAATTCGCCTTCCTGCTGGCCACTCCGGCGATCCTCGGCGCGGGAGTCCTGGAACTACCGGAACTGGTCGGCCCGCAAACCGAAGGCATCCGTGGACCGGTGTTGTTCGGAGCCATCGTCTCCGGGGTGTCGTCGTGGCTGGCAGTACGGTTCCTGGAGCGCTACTTCCAGACCCGGACCCTACTGCCGTTCGCCATGTACTGCATCGTCGCAGGCACCCTCTCGGTCGTCCACTTCAGTTGAGCTCTGCTCGGCCGAAGTCGCCGATCCGGCTCCGGCGCGGCCGGAACGATCAACCGGTCACGCATTCGTCGGCCTGCACCTCCTCGTCGGTGTCCAGGACGACCGCCGCGCCGACCATCCCGGCGGCGACCAGTTCGATGACAACGGCGGAGGATCTCGGTTCGCCGCGGTAGGGGATCTCGGACTCGTAGGTGAGTTCGTCCCGGTCGCGCAGTTGCGCAGCCGCGATGGCGAGATCGTCGTAGCTGAGGGTCTGGTCCCCGACGAAGGCCGGGTCGGTGCCGGTCAGTGCCCGGGTGCGGTGTGCGTAGGTGACCGGGCGGGGTGATTCGGCGGCGATCTCGGCGATGACGGCGGGGTCGTCGAGGGCGAGCCAGTCGAGGGTGCCGGTGGGTGGATCGCCGAGGGTGAGGCCGATTTTGGCCTCGAGGTCGTCGGGCAGTGCGGTGTCGGGGACGACGGCGGCGCCTGTTTTGAGGACGGCCCAGGTCGCGATGACCGCTTCCATGCCGCGATCCAGACGCAGTGCCACGCCCGCGCCGGGGCCGCAGCCCCGCGCGATGAGTACCCGCGCCAAACGCGACGAGCGGGTCTCCAGATCGTGGTAGGTCAGCTCGTCGTCGCCGGACAGGATGGCGGGGGCGTCCGGATCGTCCTCGACGGCGGCCACGAGTGTTTGGGCGAGTGTGGTGCCCGCGGTCGCCGCCGAGTTCGGCGGCGGGGTGGGAACGCTTCTGGCCGTGCCCATTTCCCGTTCGGTTCGGTCGAGGATGTCGATGTCTCCGATGGGGGTGTGGGGGTTGGTGGCGATGGTGGTGAGGATGCGTTCGAGTCGGTGGCCGAGGGTGTGGATGGTGGTTTCGTCGAAGAGGTCGGTGGCGTAGGTGAGGATGGTGTCGAGTTCGGCGGGGGTGCCGTCGTCGTGGTGGTGGGGGTTGATGTTGACTTGCAGGTCGAATTTGGCGGCGACGGTGTCGGTGTCCA